>JASJDI010000192.1 GCA_030065155.1 Xenococcaceae cyanobacterium MO_188.B29 | reverse complement strand
CCAGCATGAATCATAACTAACTCTTGATTAGCTGTAATTGTTTCTAGCTGTTGCAGTAAATTAACAGCAGCAGTAGGTATTACTCCTATTTTGCCAATAATTGCTGTCTCAGAGCTAGGAAAACGGATTGTTTCTGATAATCTCTGCCATAAGTTAGTTTCATCTATATCCTGATAATGGCTAACTTGTAAGTCTAACTGTTGCGCGATCGATTCTAGTTGAGATATTTGTTGAGCTATACTCTGGCTAATAGTTTGGAAACGGATAATTAAAGCAGGATTTTTGGCTATTCCTAGCTTATCTATTACCGATGCAGAAACCAAATCCGCAGCCGTAGGAGTTAATCCCGAATTACGTAGAATTTGCATTGCTTGGGCAATAGCACCATAATCTCCTGTTAATGCTATAGTCTTGGATGCCTCTGGTAGAGGATAAGTACGGAGAGTAACTTGAGTAATAATTCCTAAAGTACCATAAGAGCCAGTATATAACTTCATTAAGTCATAGCCAGCCACATTTTTAACAACTCTTCCTCCTGCTTTGGCTATTTCTCCATCTCCACGGATAAAAGAGATACCCAATACCATATCTCTGATACCGCCATAACGCTCTCGCCAACTGCCTGTATCTGCTGTAGCAAGGATACCGCCGATAGTAGCTTGTTCACCAAAAGCTGGATCGATGGGTAAAAATTGATTAGTTGCTTGCAGTTGTGCTTGTAAATCTGTTAACTTTATTCCCGCTTCTACGGTGACAGTTAAATCTCCTACAGCGTGTTCAATTAAACGATCGCATTTTTGAGTACTTACTATCAGTTGTATATCTTGGCTTAATCCTCCCCAATCCAATTTACTACCATTGCCACAAGGAATAATACGGTATTTTTCTTGGGTTGCCCATTTGACTATTTCTGCTAGCTTCTCTACCGTCGACGGAAAAACTAAGTAGGCAGAAGCAGCAGAATCTACTACTACTTGCCTAATTTTTTCTTGCCAATAAGTTTCCGCTTCGGTAACTTGTACTAATTCTTCAGACTCGATGACGGATTTTAGTTGAGTTGCGATCGCGTTTATCATGTGATTGTAGATATTGATCCCTATCAGTAATAATATCGAAACTAGCCTTAGGAAAACATCATCTTACGCATTAAATAGGCAATCAAGCAAATAGCACAAACAACTGCTAATTGTCCTCCCAACGGATTAAAAGAATAAGTAATAATATTTTGTCCCAGGGAATTAAGCTCATTATTTAAGCCTGGAATATAAGTTAGCACTGCCAGGTAAATAATTCCTATGAAGTGGATGGTTAACAATCCAATTAGGGAACTACCAGCTAAAAGACGTAGTTTAACCTTTGAGGTAAAAGCTAAAATACCACATACCCAAGCCCCTAGTATAAATCCAACTAAATAACCAAAATTAGGTTCGAGAATATATTCCCAACCACCACCACGATCGAAAATAGGCACACCAGTTAAACCTAAAACTACATAGGCAAGTTGAGAGAGGAAAGCAGCACCACTACCCCCTACACACCCTATTAATAAAACTGCACCAATTTGATAACTAACTCTCAAAGTTTCAATGTGCATCCCTTGTTCTCCCCACTGCCAAGGAAGAGCAATGGTGTAAGCAGGAATAAAAGTGCCACCAATAGTTAGAATTAGACCTATAGTAGCCCAGAGAATTACTTCTGGTAGTTGAGGTTTAGGAACTTTAGCTTGTCTATCTATACGTAAATCTAGTTGTTCTCTTAACCAATTATTTTCTGCTTTGACTCTTTCTAGAGTTTGTTGTTTTTGTTGCAGAAATTGCTCTAATTGTTGAAGCACAATTTTGACACTGGGAGGAGTAACTTCCCATTCGTAGTTGGTAATATCTGCGTCGGGTTTAGAAAGCTGATGTCGATTAGACATAGACAGGATTGATTAGTAGCATTTCCCAGTTTAAGTTAAATTTTTCTTTTTGAGAGTCCTAAATTTTTTTAACTGGCTTTGTCTTGAAAGAAGACGGCAAGCGCACCGAGGCAGAAGGAAAACGATCGAAGAAGCTACTCCAAAATGGCAAATCGAGGATAAACCTTTCCCTCAAGCATCTGAACATCAATTCCATGCTTAGTCAGAATGGTGGCTAAAATGCTGGCTGAAATCTTTGTTCCCATAATCTAGCGGGGTGACAACCCCGCTAAACAAGACCTTGTATAAGTTTCATCGCCCTCAAACCCCTTTGATAAAATGGCAGTTTATTGATAGCAGTTCTCATTAATTTTTCAACCCACTGCCAACATATATCAATACTTTTAGCTCAGAAATACTGGCATGGTTTAAACAGAGCTGATAGCTAAGAATCGTATAATTATCGGTTACTTTAAATTAGTAACACCGTCATACTAGCCAATTTCTTAACTTAGCTGAGATAGTATCAATAATACTGGTAGCGAGAATTAAAATAATTAAGATAGCGCAGACTTTACCATAATCAAAAGATTGAAAACTTTGGTAGAGAGAAACACCGATTCCTCCTGCGCCAACGATTCCCAATACAGAAGCAGAACGAACGTTAGACTCAAAACGATACAAAGTAAAAGAAGTCCATAGAGGTATTACCTGGGGAATAATTCCAAACATAATCTCTTGTATCTTACTTGCTCCTGTTGCCCGAACACCCTCTACTTGCCCAGGCTCGATCGCTTCTACCGCTTCGGAGAATAATTTGCCTAAAGCTCCTGTCGTATGAATGAATAGTGCCATAACTCCAGCAAAAGGTCCTAATCCCACAGCTACCACAAATACTAAAGCAAAGACAATCTCATTAATTGCTCGCATAGCATCTAAAAGCCTTCTAGTAGGTTGTACAATCCAGACAGGGCAGACATTTTCTGAGGCTAGCACAGATAGAGGAATTGCGGCGATCGCTGCCAGTAAAGTTCCCCAAATACCCATCGAAACTGTAATTAAAGTGTCTTCTAGATAAGTTTTCCAATAAGAAAAGTCTGGAGGAAAATAAGATTTGATATATTCAACCATGTTTCCCCCACGTTGGAATAGCAGGAGAAAGTTTAATTCGCTCTGCCTGTAGGAAAAAACCAGAATTACAACAGTTGCTATCAGAAAGATAATTTTACCTGTCGTGACACGTTTATCTTCTTTCGCGAGCATCTGGGATACTTCAGCAGAGATTATTCTCTGGCTATTTGTATTAATCGAAAGATAATCAGAGGGATTTTCTGACTGCATTTTTAATCTAAAAATAAGGAAAATTGTCAATTATTTAATTGCTTCCAATTGTTGATTTAGTTCCGCAATTTGTTTATCTTTATCTGCTTCAGACAAGTTATCGTTAGACTGAACTTCTAAGATTTGCTTGGCAATATTAAGTTCACGGATCGGATTCCACATATCATCGGTAGCAGGATCGAATCCAGACCATTCTAATGCTGCTAAGATAGTTTCATCTTTATAGTTGTAGAAGAAGTTTTTCAGGCTAGTTTTTACCTCTTCAGGTAAGTCTTTCCGCCAGGCGATAGGATCGCTAGGAATTAGGGGAGAAGTCCAAATAGTTTCAATATTTGTTCTCGCTTGGGGATTAGTTTTTTCTAGACGACTAAGAGATTCATTGTTATTTGTTGCCACATCTATTTGATTATTAGCGATCGCCAGTGCAGTAGCTTCATGATTCCCAGCAAAGAGCAAACGCTTAAATACTTTGTTGGGATTTACACCGTTTTGGGCAAATACATAGTAGCTAGGAACTAAAAAGCCCGAAGTGGAATTAGGATCGTTAAAAGCAAACTGTAAATCAGCAGCATTTTCTAAAACGTATTTATCTCCACCCATTGATTTAGCTTTGGCTAAGTCAGGATGGTTTGCGTTCATAATTAAGTGAGAATAATAACCTTTGCTACCATCATAGTTAACAGTTTGGGCAAATACTTCTGCTTCGGCTCTTTTAGCAGCTTCGATATAAGATTTACCGCCATACCAAGCCAACTGTATCTGTCCAAAACGCATAGCTTCAATCACTCCTGCATACTGAGTGGCATAAAAAGCTTTTACAGGCATTCCAATTTGTTCTGACATCGCTTTGATAAAAGGTTCCCAAATTGGCTTTTGATTAGCTTGAGACTCGGTAGAGATAATCCCAAAATTTAGTTCTTTAATATTTTGCGCTTGAGCAGTAGTAGATAGGATTTTAGCTGTTGCAACAGAACTAGCAAATATAGAAGCAGTTTTTATAAAAGATCGTCTTTTCATAATTGAATAAATTGAGTAATTTTTAATTAAGATAAAATTTGGTTAAAATCTCTCCCCATCAGCCTTAACTAATAAATTATTGGCAACACCAAAGTCTCCATGTCCTCGCAACACTAATTCTTCTACAGCCGAACCATAGATACTGGTAAGCTTGTTATCGTTTAACTCGGCAACAGTACCGTCAAACATTACTTGTCCATCCCGAAGGGCGATCGCTCTAGGGAAATATTGCCTAACCATCTGTACCTGATGCAAAGAGGTAACGACAGTAATACCCTCTCTATTTAGCTGCGTTAATAATTCCATGACTTTTCTGGCTGACTCAGGATCGAGAGAAGCTATGGGTTCATCTGCCAGAATGATTTTTGCCCCTTGAACCAAACAACGAGCGATCGCGACTCTTTGTTGTTGTCCCCCTGATAGAGTAGAAGCCCGTTGATAAGCTTGTTCGAGAATGCCAACTCTTTCCAGTGCAGCTAAAGCCTGAGTCTTTTCCCATTGCCTAAATTGACGGAAAAGCGATCGCGATAAGGAAACTTTGGCTAAATTCCCAATCAACACATTTTCCAACACAGTTAATCGACTAACTAAGTTAAATTGTTGAAAAATAAAGCCAATCTGACTCCGTAAACGGCGAATCCGAGAATGATGCTTGCCGTTATCTTGGAGAGGCGCATCAAATATTTTGACTAAGCCTCGATCGGCGATTTGCAACCCATTGATGTTACGTAATAAAGTCGATTTACCAGAACCAGAAGCACCGACTAGGACAAGCATTTCCCCTTCATCAACGGAAAAATTAACCCGATCTAAAGCTGTCTTCCCTTTAAAACTTTTAGTTAAATCCTTAACTTCGATCGCTCTACTAGTAGTCAAACTTAATTCCTAGAAATTACACTTACAAGAAAAGTTTGCAGGATTTTATTTAAATTAAGAATAAAATTATTTTATCTTTGGGTTAAGAGTTTTTTTTGTAATACTAAAGCTACTCTTTATAGAGTAGCTCCAAAGGGTTAACTACGATCCTTTTTCCCGAATAGAGGCTTTAGCCTTTTAAAAAATAAATTTTGAAATTGTGAGATAAATCCTATTTAATGTCCTTGCTGACGCAATTCGTCTATCGTTGTGTGTTCTTCTAAATATTCTGCTAGTTGCAAAAAATCAGTTCTAGGATAAGATTTTCCCCCATGTGAATTGAATGCCAATTGAGGTTTTGTTCCTTCGACTATATGATAACCCCAATACAAAAGAGATGTACTATAGCGAATTTTTGCTGCGTCAGGATCAATAAATTTACATTTATGATCTGTAGAAGTATATTTTGAGAGACTTCTTTTTAAATGCTCTCGAAGAACTTGATTTTTTTTGACAAAATTTTGATTTGAATGATAATTATTAATCAGTGCAAACATTTCTGCGTGTGAATTAAGTTGGCGAATATGTTTAAATGTACGGATAATTACATCACAGTTTTTGCTCACACCCAATGGATTGAGAGTAGTAGGAATAACACAATAATCAAATTTTTCTACTAAAGACTTGGGGTTTTTATCTAAAACAGGAGAACAGTCACAAATTGTTATTTTAATATCGGGATAGTCTTCTGGATTCCATTCATCATGATTGAGAACTGTAATTGTCGTTCCCATTTCGTTTTTATTTATGGGAGGAACAAAAACGCTGGCATCTTCATCGTCTATATCTTGTGAAAATAGCTTTCGCAGGTTTCGCTCTGGATCTAAATCGAGCAAAATAACATCATGTCCCATCAGAGCAAATGCACCTGCCAAATGTGCTGCAACTGTAGTTTTACCTACACCACCTTTACATGTAAAAACGCCAATATATTTAGATTCAGGTTTGGGTTTAGGTTCAAGCTCAGGTTCTTTAGATGATATTGATTCGGGATTGCCATATGTCCAAGAAACTCGATCTCGATCGGCTATAAATATTCCTAAACGAAGATCTTCTGGTTCTTCTGCTTTGATATCAGTAATTGCTGGTTTTGAATAACCATTTGCAGATATAAACCAACCTTCAGTAAATTTGGACGCATCAGGCTGTTCTAAAAAATGTTGGAATTTTTTAACTTGCGATGTATTGCACTTAGCTTTATGATTTTTGACTTGAACTGCAATACACTTATCATCTTTCCGAAGCTCGATATCATACCCTTTGGTATTAGTAGGGGGCATAATAATTTCATATCCCTTTCGCTTAAATGACAATGCAACAACTTTTTCAAAATCTAAAGGATCTTTTATTTTTATATCTGATTTAACCATAAAAAATGTATAGATGATTTGGTATCTATAGTTATAGATTTCCCAAATACAAAAGAAAATTAACTTAAAATTGTGTATTCGTTAACCTAAAGCTAAACTTTCCTTAATTTATATTCTCAAATAAATAACATAAACTGCAAAGTAATATTAATAGAGCTATCCGAAATGCAGGAACAAATATACACTAATTACTGCTTACTCCTACCCGATACAGAACAAATAGGTACTTTAGTAATTCGCGATGGCATTATTGCCGATATTCAACCAGGAATCGTATCTCAAGGACAAAATGGGGAGGGTAATTATCTCCTACCAGGATTAGTTGAACTCCATACCGATAACCTAGAGAAATGTCTTTCTCCTCGTCCTGGAGTAAGGTGGAATTTAGAGGCAGCAGCAATTAATCACGATCGCGATTTAATTAGTTCTGGTATTACTACTGTCTGTGATGCGCTCGCTATCGGCGATGTTACTCCTAAAGAGGATTCTCTACGTCTTCATCACTATGCACCGATGATTGATGTAATTGCTGAAGGAAAAGCAGCAGGAAGATTTAGCACAGATCATTGGCTACATTTACGTTGTGAGTTAGGTTATGAACATCTCTACAATATTATCGAACCTTATTCCGAGCATCCCTTATTAACATTAATTTCCTTAATGGATCATACTCCCGGTCAGCGTCAGTTTGTCAATGTGGATAAATACAAACAATACTATATTGGCAAACATGGTGTACCAGAAGCCAAAATGGATGAATTCATTAGTATGCGTTTGGAGAGTCAACGAAAACACGCTCAGGAAAACCGTCAGGCTTTAGTTAAAATGACTCAGGAAAAAGCAATATCTCTTTCCAGTCATGATGATGCGACAGTGGATCATGTACAACAAGCGATCGCTGAAGGGGTAATTTTAGCAGAATTTCCTACTACTATTGATGCAGCTAAAGAAGCACATAGTAATAATCTAATGGTACTTATGGGTGCGCCTAATATTGTCTTAGGTGGTTCTCATTCTGGTAATGTTTCGGCAATGGAATTAGTAGAATTAGATTTAGTGGATATTATTTCTTCTGATTATGTTCCCAGAAGTTTATTGCAATCGGCATTTATTATTAGTCAACAAGCCAACAAACCACTATATAAAGTAATACAATTAATTACTATCAATTCAGCCAAAGCTATTAATTTAGACAATGAAATTGGTAGTTTAGAAGTAGGCAAAAAGGCTGATTTTATTACTGTTCATAATGATGGTATTGTTCCAAGAATTTTAGAAGTATATAAACAAGGAAAGAGATTGGCTTAAATTAAGGAGTATCCTAAATCCTGTTCGTACAAGTTATTTATCGATTATTTAAGTCAGAAGCGGTGCGTCCGCGAAGCGACTACCGTCAGGTCTCCCGCATCGGCGTAAGACGCAAACGCCAGTTCCTTCAAGTCGGGGAAACCGCCCAACGGACTGGCTTGGGAACGCGCACCGAAGAAGTCAGAAGTCAGTAGTCACTTTTAGCAATCGAATTTAGTATTATTCTCTGTCCATGATCAATTATCAGTTCATAATTTATGCTTGTCCTGTTGGGGAGTTAAATAGTCAGCTTGAAGATTATTTTCATAAAAGTCGTCAATTATATGGAGAGAATACAGCCCATAAGTATATGCCTCACTGTACTTTAACTGGATTTTTTACAGATGAATTAAGTGCGATTCCGATTTATATTGAAGCTTTAGATAAAGCTTTAATAGAAATAAAAAGTAACAACTTATGTTTAAAAATAAAGATAAAGCAATTAACTTTTAATGAAAATTGGCATGGATTAGAATTGCAAGCTGATGTTCTAAAACAATTAATAGCTAATTTTGCTCGCTTGGAAAAATTACCAACCCGCCAAGAAAAGCTAAGATTAAAAGATTGGTTACATCTTAGTTTAGCTTATGACTTCAATCCAGAATATAATAAGAATTTACAGGATTTAGCAACTGAAATAATTGATTTGCAATCTAGTGTTAGTTGGGAATTGCGCTTTTATCAAAAAAATCCCGACTGGACATGGAATTGTTTAAAAACTTGGTCAATTAATTAAAGTATCAAGAGAGATTAGGCGAAGCCTGGCACTGCGCGAGACCTTCGGTAGTCGCTGTCGCGATCAGCTTCGGTGGCAGCGAAGCTGATCGCGCTAGCCAATTTTAAATACTACATATGCAACTATCTAGAAATGAAACTGCAGCCCGTAAAGAATACAATCGACTTGCACCTATCTATGATCTTCGTTGGCACAACTATATCAATAAAAGCTTGTCTTTTTTGATTGACTTCGCCGAAATCCCTTCACAGATATCCATTTTAGATTTAGCTTGTGGGACAGGGGAATTGGCAAAACTCTTATTAACCAATAATCCTCAACAACAAATTACTGGGGTAGATATTTCTGACGCAATGCTAGCGATCGCCAAAAATAAATTGCAGGTTTATCCTAATATAAAATTACACAACGCTTCGGTTATATCCTTACCTTATAACAGTGAATCTTTTGATTTAGTTGTTTGTGCTAATGCTTTTCATTATTTTGAATTTCCTCAACTAGTATTGACCGAAATTCAACGAGTAATTAAGCCAGATGGTAGAGTTATTATTTTAGATTGGTGTCGAGATTATATATTCTCTAAGATATTCGATCGTTTATTCAAAACAATCGATCCAGCTTATCAACAATGCTACACTCAAACGGAATTAAATCAACTTTTAGTAGCTGCTGGTTTTGATGTTATCAAAAATAACAAAGTTCATTTCGGCATAATCTGGGAATTAATGGCTGTGGAAGCTATCTTAAACTAACGAGAACTGTGTTGCTTTGATACACTCTCGCCAGCGCGAAATTATTGCTTCCAACTCTTGTTAAGTACGTCATTGCGATGTTCGATCGCTCCAGCTACTGCTCTAGCTTCTTCGATTAGCTCTGTAGAAAGTCCCAGTTCTTTGAGAGTTTCGACTAAGTTTTCTACAAATGCATCAAAATGTTCATCACTTAATCCCATTTGTTCCACAAGCCGACGATGTACTTCTCTCATTGTGGAACCGCGATAACGTTCAGAACCTTCAAAGGCATAGGTAAGAAAGTCTAGTTGGTGAATTTTTTGCTTGAACATATCCACTCCATCGAAGAAGTGCTTGATTCTGTCATCGTTTAAAACTCGCTCATAAAACTTTTCGACTACCAGATGTACTGTTTCCTCGCCTCCTAACTTCTCAAATAAGGTCAGCATAATTTGATTTCCTGCGATTGTGGTTTTGAACGGGTAAATCTGTACTTGTTGCCAAACTGAAGTAACTAGGTATTTCTCTCAAAACAACAACACCCAAGCTAGACTCACTGAGAGATTTCCTCTTTTAATTAATCCAACCTGGAGTTTGACTCTTTTATATCAGTCAGTCAATCAGCTCCCTCTTTTTAATCTGAGGAAATATCAGCTTTTTAGATGAGTGTTGATGTTGTTATTTAACGAGACAGATATTAGATAAAACAGATTGTTTAACCTCCTTAATTGAATGTGAACAAACCTGTAATCTCTGTCAGGGAAGTCTTTTGGACTTCAATTATTAATCTATCATTTTTTCTTTTAAGGATAGAGAAATGATACATAAGTTTACTTAATTTTGAGATTATATATGATGATTTTTCTGCAACAAATTAGAAAATCACTAATCAATTAATCCTCTATCAGATATTAATAACTTGTTGTTAATGGTATTCTGACTAAATCCCCGAAGCTGCAACGATTCTGATTGAATTCACCCTATCATTGCTCTATCTATATTGTGGATATTATTTAATTCTTGTTTCTTAGAGATGTTTTACAAATCTATAAAATAGTTTTGAAAATTGATCTAACATTAGCAACCAATAAATTAATGGAGAGAATACTATTGAGAGGAATACTGCATTTAGCTTTCTCATGTTCATTAGTCTAATTGGTGATTACGGTAATGGCGATCCTGCTTTTGCCGAAGTAATGCAACGTCTGAATCAAAAAATTCCTGAAGCTCCAATTCATTGTTTAAGCGTTCCGCCTTTTAGTACTCTAGCAACAGGATTTTGGATTGCTCAACTTGGTCTTAACCCTGGTGCGCCAGGAAGGTTAATATATCATAACTGCGCTCCTCGTCAAGATAATCCTGAAGCACGCACAGATAATGAAGGCGAAGGACTTACTTACGTTAAGCTTGCCAATGAGGTAATAGTAGTAGGGGTGTTAGCTGGTAATACCCTTTCTTTTGTTAAAGAGGAAGCATTACAAATCAATTCAGTTAAAGTATCACGGGGCGGTTCACAGTTTCGCTCTCGTGATGTGTTTCCTCAAGCTGCTGCTGCGATCGCTCTCGGGGACTATAGCCTTTTAGGAGAAGAAATTAATCCAGAACAAATTCCTGCTCCACCCGCAGATCGCATAGCTTGGATCGATGGCTACGGTAATATTAAGACTACCATACCTGCTAGTAGTATCGATCTTCCTCTCTCTACTAAAGTTGTAGTCCGTGTAGGAGATGTAGTAAGTAATGCTATTTATTCTGATGGTAGTTTTCGTGTAACAGAAGGGACTTTAGCTTTTGCGCCAGGTAGCTCTGGTTGGCAAACTAAAAATGGAGAAAAAGTTAGTTGGATGGAGTTATTTCTAAGAGGTGGTAGTGCTTGGGAACGTTTTGGTAAACCCAAGGTCAATCAACGTGTTACTTACGATCAACTTCTTACATAAGATTTAGAAGTAATTTTCTAGTCAACAGTAGCACCACCATCAATAACTAGATGAGTTCCTGTAATATAGGAAGCCTCATCACTAGCTAAAAATAAAACACCATATGCTACTTCTATAGGTTGACCGATTCGTTTCAATAGTGCACCTTTGCCAAAGTCAATATATGCTTGCTCTGGATCTAATCCTCGAAAAGCAATATGTCTTTTGGTAGCATCAGTTTTGATTTCCCCAGGACAAACAGAATTTACTCTAATATTGTCAGGGGCTAAATCCATTGCCAAACAACGAGTCAACTGCAAAACTGCTCCTTTTGAGGTGTTATAGGGGATAAATTCTGGTTGAGCAATGAAAGAACTAACTGAAGCTATATTAACGATCGCGCCTTTACCAGCTTGTCTCATAGCTGGTAAAACTTCTTTCACACAGTTAGCGTAGCCTATCACATTAGTGTTTAAAACTCTTGCCCAATCAGAGGCTGTCACATCTTCAATTTTGCCAAAGACAAAAGCAGCAGCATTATTAATTAATATGTCTACGCTACCAAAAGCCTTTATGGCTGTTTCTGCCATATTTTGGATATCTTGTTCTACAGAAACATCTGTCTGCTGAAAGATAGCTTCTCCGCCATTCTTGTGAATATTTTCGATCGTGGCGCGACCAGATTCTTCGTTAATCTCTGCTATCAAAACCTTAGCACCTTCAGAGGCAAATAATTGAGCAATTGCTTGACCAATTCCCGCTCCACCTCCAGTCACAATGGCAACTTTGTCTTGTAATCGCATCGTTAGAACTAGTTATTTATTTGAGCTTATTTTTCCATACTACCTAGGGATTAAATAATTGCTGTTTTTTCGATCGATAAGTTTACTTCGTGGTTAAATTTTGAATCTCTTCGGGTTTAAGTAGTCGTGCAAAATTAATTGAATAGTTGAGATCGGGATTAGGTGTTAGGGTTTAGGGAAAAATGGAATGTACAAATAATTTTGCTTAAGTACTTATCATTCGCATCACGCCGAAAAACAAAGCTAAAAGCTAATAGCTCTTAAGTTAATTTTGCTGATTATTCTGTCTTATATTGCCATTACTAGTATTATTTTCACCGATCGCTGTACCATTACTAGTACCTCTTTGCGTAGCTGTTTGATCTCGGAAATTATCTAATTTATTTTGGACACTAGACTGACGAACAGTATTAGTCACATTATTATTTTCCCCGATCGCAGTAGAACTACTTTGACCCTGTTGATTAGATATTTGCCTTCCAGTCGATCCTCTAGATCTATGTTGGGAGGCTGACTGACGTACACTACTAGCAGCAGAATTATTTCTACCCTCCGCAGTAGCAGAAGAACTACCACCTTGAATAATTACTTGCTCGGCATTAGCAACAGGACTAATTAATAACACAGTAACTGTAGCTAAACCCAAAGATAAGATTTTATTAAACATATTTTTTACTTATTACCTATTACGTATATATTGTCTATTACTGCTAATTAATATTTCGATAAGCCTCAATCATTTCTCGTGCGATCGCACTCCAACTATATTTTACTTGGGTTAACTGACGGGCATTTTCGCCTCTTTGTTTCCTTTCTTCTGTAGCTGCGATCGCACTTTTTAAGGCTTCAGTTAGTTTATCTACTTCACAAGGCGTTACCCAACCAGCATTAGCCGATTGTATATCTTGCCAAATATGCACGCGATCGCTAATAACTACAGGTATACCCATTGCCATAGCTTCAGCTACCGCTATGCCAAAGTTTTCGTAATAAGACGGCAGCACAAATAAATCTGCATCTTGCAGTAATGCTAGTTTTAATTCTCCTTGGACAAAACCTGTAATAGTTGTTTGTTTTGCCAGAGGTGATATTTCTATAGTGTGTTTGATTTCATTCTCGTAATCAGCATCTTGGGGATTTGCCCCTGCCAAGACAAAGTGAAAGTCTAATTCTGTTGCTTGTAATTTTTCTAAGGCAGGAAATAATAAGTCTAGTCCCTTTTTCGGATCGATGCGAGACATAAATAAGATAAGAGGACAATCTGATTTTATGCCTAATTGCTGGCGTGCTGTTCCTTTAGCTGGTAAGTGTGACGGTAAATCTACCCCTAAAGGAATAACTAAATCCTTAGTTTGCGTGCCATATCTTTCTGAGACTTTAGCTTCTTCTGTGCTGGTAAAATGCACTCCCGCAGCACCAGCTAAATTAGGTTTTTCTAGTAGTAGTCCATATATTTGTTTAAGCTGTTTTTTCTTTTGCAAGTCAGCAGGATCGAGAGTACCAAGAGGACGCAGAATATAAGGTAATTGCTTATTTCTAGCTACAGTAGCTGCTGCGGTACTTACAGGAGAAAATAAAGCATGAATATGCGCTAGATCGTATTTACTCGCATTCTGTGCCAACCACTGTAATAACCCAAGGGAAAATTTGTAGCGACGAAAGGGAGAACAAGGAAAGTAGATTATTTCATAACCATCTTGTTTTATTGGTTGGGCTATGGGAACATCTAAGGGTGGTTGATCGGTATCTCCATTGGAATTGGTAGTAATTAGAGTCACTTCTATTCCTTCTGCTGCCAAGGCTTTAGATAATCCGAGTACCATCTGGCTAGGACCACCATATACTAGAGAAACGGAAGGGACTATTTGTAAGATTC
Organism: Xenococcaceae cyanobacterium MO_188.B29; assembly: GCA_030065155.1. GTDB lineage: Bacteria > Cyanobacteriota > Cyanobacteriia > Cyanobacteriales > Xenococcaceae > JASJDJ01. The sequence continues at coordinate 5 of JASJDI010000192.1, read as the reverse complement.
TCATT
>JASJDI010000191.1 GCA_030065155.1 Xenococcaceae cyanobacterium MO_188.B29 | reverse complement strand
TTGACCTTGAAAAACCCTACAATTTCACGGGAAGAACAAGCTTATAAATATACTTTCAAAAATGGCAAATATCGCTATCAAGTAATCTATAATCCTTCCAGACCTAAATCTATCTTTCTTTACGTTTTCAATCCCAGTGGTAATCTTATTCTAAGTCGGAATATGGTTAAGGGCTATGGTCGTCCTCAAGGAACCTTTATTGATGCTAACCAGGAGTGGGTAGTTAGACTTTATACTAACCAGTCTGGAACTTACACTTATGAAGGCGAAAACACAAAAACTCGTTCTAAATTGACCTTGAAAAATCCCAAAACTACACGGGAAGAACAAGCTTATATTTACACCTTCAAAAATGCTCAGTATCGCTATCAAGTAATCTACAATCCTGCCAACGAAAAAGCGATCGCTCTTTACGTTTTTGACCCCAATGGCAATGTAATCTTAACACGGGATATGACATTAGACTACGATGTGTAAAAACACATAAAACTGATGAATTCCTTTAAGTTCCGTTCTCGAAGTAATGTAACGCAATATTTAAATCTTTAATCAAAATCAACATTCTAGCCCCAGCCTTCACCCGCTGCGGGCTATTGAGCGTAATAACTTCCATATGAATTGAGAGTCAGGACTTTACCTTAATTGACCCCCTTTGACAAAAAAGCACCGGCTGCGCCCGTGCAATTCTCGCGCCCTTAACTGGCACCGACTCCATACGGTCATCCGTGCCCCAAGAATCCGTTACCAGAATACTATACGCGATACGCGGAGCGATAAGCCGGAGGCTTTACGCTACTAACAATCTCACACTAGGCGCTCCTGCCCTTTATCAACCTGTGTTAATGGCTCCAAGACCAGGTGCGGGTTGCACTAAACCTACCGTCCTTCCAGTTTGCATAATGTGACCCAGAACCTTTGCCATGAGCAGGCCAGAAGCAGCCAATACGCCGTCTCACATAGGATGACTCATTGTCGCAGTTGAAACAAGAGTCCCGATCCTTGCGACTACCGATTTGAGCACGGGTTTCCATGTATTGGATTCGGGTGTGGGGTCGTGCTCCACCTTGCAGGGGTCCCCAAGCTTCAGCTGTTGTCCAGGCACGATAATCTCTACAAAATCCGCCTCGATAGCGCCACCACATCGACCAGGAGAACTGGGAAAATGGATATGGATTAGCTGCATACAATTTACCATTCGTACTAATAGACTTCACTGCTGCTTGGGATATTGATTTACGAAGTACAGGCTTTCTTTTAACCTCAAAGACTTCGCTCTTAACGAAAAGGGTAATGGGTTGACCTTTTTCATCAAGTAGTCTGCCGTCTGGCTTGAGAGTGTAACCTAGCTTTTTCAACTGTTTTGGCAGTGATGCTGGAACAAATGGTGTTTCCACCAGATATAATCCCGATTTGGGAACAGACTTCAGTTTTGCCCAGTTGCGGAAAGAAATACGTTTAACACCAGGTAGTACTCGCAGAGATAGTCCAGCTTGTTTTGGAGAAACAAGCTTAACTGTCCCACCAGTAACCTTCATTTTTAGTGTGGGTGGTTTAAAAATGATTGGCTTATTAACAGGTTGTGGTCGCTGTTGTGGACTTAATTGAGCAAGTTTGCAGTCTTGATTTGCAGCTTTTGAATCTACGGGGTGATTAGTTGTGAAGGAAGTTTTCCCTAAAACAGGTTGCTGTGAAGTTATAAACAATAAAAACGGGAGGATGGCGATCAGCTTTTTCATGATCAAACACTCTTCAAAACTTTTTGTACATAACGCCTTATGTGGGTTAAAAATTATTAAGCTATATCAACGGCTTCAGTCTCTACTCTAATTCTTCAGTTCTAACTAACTCCTCTACCTTGTTTTTTTTAGCTTCTAACTCACATAAGCCCTACATACTTAATAACGAATGAAAGGTAAAAAATATGCGATACCCGCAGCGTCAAGCCTCCGGCTTATCGCTCCGGAGGGCGGTGGGGGGTCAAATCGCTAGGAAAAGTAGTCCAATCACTTCGCTTTCCCCCCCTCCTGGTCGGTCGCATGGTCAAGTCGCTGGGTAAAAAAGCATTGGATCCCATTCCAAGCAACTCGCCGGCCCTGATTGGCTGTACGCTGGGGTAGACCTCCGCAAGCTCCGGCCCACTCCCAGCACAGCCAACCAGGGCCTTGTTCATAAGTCTGTGAAAATTAAGAAAAACCTGGAAGAATTCACAAAAAAAATGGGTTTTTAAAAATTAAGAATGAAACTTTAAATAATAAGAATAAATTATATATTTCCTGAAAATTATGTTATGGCTAATATAGTATTTGGTAGATAATTATGTTAATTAAAAAAGGGTTTGTAGATAAGAATAAAGTTTGGAATTTTGTTAAAAAATATAATAATTTATTAGAAAATGAAAGATGGAATGGAAGAGAGAATTTAAGTGGTAGGAAGTGTATTTGGTTGGGAATTGGTGTAGATTTGGGAATTAAGAGTAAATTTTATAAAGGTTTGGATATTGATAATGGTTTAAAAAAGAGATGTGATGAATTATGGGGGGTGTGATTGGAATAGTGTTTTGATATATAAGTATGGTGTTGGGTGTGAATTAAAATTACATAAAGATAGGAATGTATTTGATAATAAAGTAATTGTAATTAATGTATGTAATGAGGATTTGTTAGGGAATGGAATTAATTTTATTTATGATGGGAAAAAATATAATTTAAAAAATGGGGAGGTTATAGAATTTGATAATAAAAAATTTCATGGGGTTGAAAAAGTAGATAGTGAGAGGTGGAGTTTAAGTATTATTAGCAAAACTTTTTTGGGTTCGTGGTAAGGTTGTTGAGGTGCAGTTCGGAGCAGGGTGTTCTTGAAAAGATATTGGGAAGTTGATGAACTGATTGAACATTGGACATTGCTCCCTAACGAGATAGCTTTTTTGGGTAACAAAATTGGTGCTAATCGTTTGGGATGTGCTGTCTTACTCAAGTTTTTTCAGTACGAAACAAAATTTCCGACTATCCCCCAAGATGTACCTGGAATGATTGTGGATTACATCGCCAAGCAAGTTGATGTCCCATCCGCACAATATCTTGATTATGACTGGAACGGGCGCTCAATAAAGCGTCATCGTGGAGAAATCCGCAGCTTTTTAGGTATCCGCAAAGCTTCAGTCAAAGATGCCAAGCAGATGGTTGATTGGCTAATTAACTCTGTCCTAGCATCCGAGGTGGATTTAGAACATCTAAAAGTGGTTAAAGTGAGGTGGCGTTCGCCTTTTGTCATTTACTTGGTTTTCAGTTAATGCCTCGTCTTAAGGGGATTCATCGACAGAAACTGTACCGCCCAGAAACAGGCAATCCAAATGCTTATCCCCACCTACAACTGGTTTTGACTCGTCCCATTAACTGGGAGTTAATTCGTCAGCAATATGACCAAATGGTTAAGTATGCGACGGCATTACGTTTGGGGACGGCAGAACCAGAAGCAATTTTGCGACGTTTTACTCGTAATAATGTCAAACATCCTACTTATCAGGCGTTGGGAGAACTGGGTAAGGTTCTCAAAACTATTTTTTTATGCCAATACTTGCATTCTGAAGCACTGCAGCGTGAAATCAATGAGGGGCTGAATGTTGTTGAAAATTGGAATAGTGCCAACAGTTTCATCTTCTATGGTAAAAGCGGTGAAATCGCTACCAACCAGCGCGCAGAACAAGAAATAGCCGTTTTATCCCTACATCTATTACAGATAAGTTTGGTATATATTAACACCCTCATGTTGCAACAAGTTCTTTCTGAACCAGCTTGGTCTAAGAAACTAACTACCAATGACCAACGAGCATTGACACCGTTGATTTACGGTCATGTTAACCCTTATGGCACTTTTCAGCTAGACCTAAACAAGCGATTAAAAATTGACCGCAAACTGGAGGTGGTCTGATGAATTTACAACGCACACCAGCTAAGAAGAAAGCCAAAGAATTGGCGAAATATCTGCGTAGGGAAAGACCGGATTATAACTATCTCAAAAGTATTTTTAAACACTTACGTCAAGAGCTAGAGGTAGAAGTATCAACTAAGACTAAAAAATTACCATACGTACCAACCGAAGAAGAAATTAAACGCTACTACGAAGCGGTTTGGAAAGCCCGGAATGTTCAGGATATGGTAATTATCAAAACCCTGCTTTACACGGGAGTACGAGTCAGCGAATTAATAAATATACGGTTAGATGATGTAGATTTTAAACGCTGCCAAATTCGGATTAATTCGGGTAAGGGAGGTAAAGATAGAATTGTTCCATTCCCAGTTTCATTTAAAGAAGTTTTAGCAATGCACGTTGACCGGATGGTTCAACAACAAGCTACTTACTTGTTTGAGTCTAACTGGAAACGCAAGTATAGCGACCGAGGAATTAGAAAGATTTTGGCGAAGTACGTAGAAGAAGCGGGACTAAGTAAGCCCATTTCACCCCATCAATTGCGCCACTTTCTACTGACTTGGTTGAAAAAACAAGGAATTGATGATGCTTTAATCCAACCATATTCTGGGCATTCTTCTCGGCAATCCTTGGAAGTTTATTCAAGATTGAGCATTGGGGAAGCCCAAGAGATTTATGACCAAGTGATGGTGAAATTCCCTGTGTGAGAGGGTTTCAGGGTCGTTGGCACTTCGTGACAGCTTCTCTAGCATTACCCCAAAATGTAGTATGCTAGCAGAAGTAATTAGCGATCGCTAATTCTCTAAAAATTATCACAAAATCTGAGTATTTATGCTTAAATTTTTCCGAGAGTTTGATCCGTTGCGATCGCTAAATTCTCGAAAATGATAAGTATTTATACTCATAAAATTATCATACAAGGCATACTACAAACCAAAGTGCGGAATGTGGGTTCTAACAATACTATGAGGCTAATTCTAAAAAACTGAAATTAAGTCCCTGAAAGCCTTACAGCGATTGGGTTTCCAGGAATGACAAAAGAGGGTTAACCACTTGTTTCCACTGCACCAAGAGCTTTTAATCTAGTTTTGAGAGTTTCAGTTAAATTTTTAGTTGAATCTTTAGTTAAAACAGTAATTCCAGTAATATTCATACCTTCATACGGTCTAGTTGCTTTTAGAGTTTTTAGACACTCACCAGTCTGGGAATTCCAAAGTTTAATAGTCTCATCTTCGCTACTACTAGCTATTATTTGACCATTTGGACTAAAAGCTAATGACCAGATTCGGTTAGTATGTCCTTTTAAAGTAAGAAGACACTGACTATCATTAATATTCCATATTCTTATTGTTTTGTCTGAACTCCCACTAGCTAGTATTTGCCCATTAGGACTAAAAGCCAATGACCATACCTCTTGGCTATGACTTTGTAAAGTTTGAAGACACTCACCGTCATTAATATCATATATTCTTATTGCTTTATCTCCGTAGCCCACAGCTATTTTTCTACCAAATTCTTCTGAATAATCTTCGTAAATTGGGCTAAAAGCTACTGCCCACACAGCATCTTGATACCCTTGTAAAGTTTGAAGACATTCACCATCATTAATATTCCAGATTTTTACTGTTTGATCCCCACTACCACTAGCAATTTTTTGCTCGTTAGAACTGAAGATAATTGACATTATCCAATCTGTATGACCTTTAAAAGTTCTACGGCATTGACCATTATCAATATTCCAGATTTTTATTGTTTGATCTCTACTACCACTCGCAAGCATTTGACCACTAGGACTGAAAGTAACAAATCTTACTGAATCTTTATGCGCTTCCTTCAAAGTTCTAAGACATTGACCATTATCAATATTCCAGATTTTCACCGTTTTATCATCACTACCACTAGCTAAAGTTTGACCATTTGGACTAAAAGCAACTGCTCGTACCCAATTCTTATGTCCAGATAAATTTTGGATACATTGACCGTCAGCAACATTCCAGAGTCTCACTATATGGTCTTCACCACCACTAGCTAAAATTTTACCATCTAGACTAAAGGTGACCAATCTGATTCCATTAGTGTAGCCTTGTAGAGTTTGGAGGCATTGACTGTCATCCATGTTCCAGATTTTCACCTTTTGATCTTCACTACTGCTGGCTAAAGTTTTACCATCAGGACTAAAAGCAATCGATTTTATTCTACTGGTATGACCTAGTAAAGTTTTACAGCATTGACCGTCAGCAACATTCCAAAGTCTCACTATATTGTCTTCACCACCACTAGCTAGAGTTAGTCCATCTGGGCTAAAGCATACTGACCATACCCAACCAATATGTCCTTGCAAAGTTTGTATACACTCACCATTTTTAACGTCCCAAATCTTAACGGTTTCATCTCTACTGCCACTAGCTAAAGTTTGACCATCGGGACTAAAATGTATTGACCATATCGAATGAGTATGCTCTCGAAAAGTTTTACAACATTTACCGTCGGCAACATCCCAGATTTTGATTATATTGTCTTCACCACCACTAGCTAGAGTTAGCCCTGAAGATGTAAATCTTCCTCTGAACCAGCCTTTCCGAGTTTTTGATTTAGTGCTTCTCTAATTTTTTTGGGAAACAGAGCATCATATAGTTTTTGACCTATATTTCCCCGCATTTTCTCGTGGAAAAAACGCTTATCCTCACAGAGAATTCCTGCTCTTACCATCCAATCCTTATCATTTCTTTTGCGATGCTTGTATTTAGGATTAAATGTATTAAGTACATTAAGCACTATGAATAAATTAGAATCTTCATCACCGTCTGAAAAAGGTAATAATGATTCTTCTTCCCCATACTTATCAGCATAAATTCTAAAATTTATACCACCTATCGGAGATAGGTTTAACTTTAGTTTTTCCATTGAAAAAGATTAATAGGTCAAATATCGTCATCATCACCTTGGATAACTACTTTTGAAGCTGCTGCTTTGATTTCTTCTTGTTTATCTGGTTTGATACGATTCCATACTTCTTGGTTCAAACCAATAGCTGGCGTAAGAGTTAGTGTAATTTTGTGTACATCTTCTCGACTAGATTTTCCTGTGACTTTCCCCCCACCTTCTAGTTCTCCTAATTTCAGAAAGTCAACGCTTAAAACCTGAACTTTAAGTTCTGCTTTGCCTTTTCCTTCAGCTTCTCCAACAATTTCTTTAGAAAAAGTAACTTGAAGTTCTAATTCTGCCTTTTCTACAAAAAAAGCTGGTGAGTCCTTATTTGTACTTTCTAACTCATTTTTTATTTTGGTAATCAGTTCATTCAGACCAATATTTTTTGATAATTTAGGCATAATAAATTTCCTTTTAAACATTTAATTAGTCTAGATAAAAACTATAAGTGGTTTATATTAAAATGCTTATAGTTTTATCTAATTTGTTTTTGTATAACAAATATTTTTTAGTTGCAATAAACGAGATTTTTGCAATCTTAAATTAGATATATTCATGCTATACTTTCGCGCTCTTATCTATAGAAAACGTCTCTAATGCCTATTCTAGGGTACAAAATAGCTAACTAGCGTTCGCACTCTATAAGTTAGTTATGAGAGTCTTTTAACTGTTTCCGGAGATGCCTATTAATAACAGATTATATAAACTCTCAAAAAATAGTATTTCTTTGTGACATTTATAAAAATGACATATTAAAAATTTTCTACAAGCAAAATAAAAGTATAATAAGGTGATTTTTGATGCTTCAATTAGCTGTCTGCCGATGGGACTGAAGCCACAGCACGGCAACCAAAAACAATCCCAAATTCCCCAAGCTAATCAGCACAGGGTACAGAAAAGCTTTCATCACTTACTCCTCTTCTGCCTGCGGTAGTCCCAAGGCTTCTCCAGACCAGGCTTACCCCATACACCCGCCTTGGATGCGATCGCAATTTGTTCGGCTTTTTCAAAAGCTGCGACGTTGGGACAGTTTTTTGCGTATCGCCGGTAGAAGTTGTTGGGGTATTGGAGGGAGAGTAGAACCAAGCATAAGCTTATCCTGAAGGCAATATTATCCTTCCACCCACAGTTTTTATTGTTAAGCAATGTTTCGCCAACAGTGTCTTCGCTACTTTCCCCCCAATTATGGGGTTTCTTAATCCCCAACTTCCAACTCCTTTAATTGTTGGAGGTGTCTAATTAGATAAATGTATCGGCAAAGCCAAGTATTTACACATCATTTTTATATTATAAATTTACGGTTATTTCAGTAATTTCTCGTTGGGTTAAACCTTTTTTCTGCATCTTAATGATAGTTTTCTGAACTTTTACTTCTTTGGCTTGCTTGTAAATTAATTTACATTGCTTTGAGACAAAGTTATCTACGGTAGTATCGGCTCCATACAACTGCAAAATCTTGGTTAGAGATTGATTGATGAGAGTAATTCCTTTTTGATGATTAGCAATGTTACTGTTAATTTTTTCTAGGCTTTCTTCCAATGGAAAAATTTGTTTATTCAAGTGTTTAACTTCTTTCTTAGCTTCCTGAGAGGCAAAGATAATATCAGATATTCCGCCAGATACAAAACCAAGTGCATATCTGCCAATATATTCAATGTCGCTGTTACTTTCACTAAAGTCTCTAGTAGTATCTATAATGATTCCAGCATTATCCATAACTTGCTCTAAGTCAAATTTGTCTGGGGATAGTAATCCCAACGTGACAGTATCTTGCCTGATTGTGATGTAGGTATGAATTTTTTCTTGATAATCTATCCTCACATCGTAGTAATTATTAATTTTATTATTCAGTTCTTCTCGTAATTTATTCAAGCGACTCTTAAGATGGGAAATTTCTTTATTCCAATACTCTCTGTCTGAGCTATTAAGCACAAAATCCCCCGCTGACTCCAATCCTTCTTTAGCTAAGTTAGCTCCTGTTTCTAAGTTATCAATTCCTTTATCTGCAACTCTCTCTATTTCCTTAGCACTTTTATTGACAGCCTTCTTAACTTCGCTAGTTCCTTCATCTACAACTTTTTCTACTTTATTGACTGCTTTTTTTACACCTTTCTTTGCTTTCCTAACAGTCCGTTTGAAGAACCCCATAATCAATTCCTTAAAAAACTACTCTTTAACTAAAAATATGGGTTTATAGCACTACGCAATCAGATTAGAACATTCTTGAACGCTGAAACCCTTGAACAGTAAACTTATTACATATTACTTATTACTTATTACTTGCGCGTAGCGCTATAATCTCCCATTTAAATTCCAGCTTTTTTGTTTCGATTTAATCTGAACATTGATGCACAAACTTCATGAGTAGGGTGGATAAGTTCCACCCTATGAGTTACATTAAATTTGCAGCTTTTGCATAATTCCTATCTTGTTACAAGTTCTTCTTCAAGTTCTTCTTCAATATCAATTGGCAGATTGGGCATTTTCTGAACTTGTATTTCTAGAACAATTTCCTCTGAAACACCTGCTTGTTCGGCAATATCTTTCATGTACTGAAAATCATCTGGGTTTTCAGTATTTAGCCGCTCATCTAATAGCTTACTTGCAAAAATTCTTCTAACTTCGTCTTCTGTTAACCCAGATAGCTCAACTGTCTCCTCAACAGTTTTACCGTCATCTAAATAACCACGAGCATAAAACTTCTTGATCAGATCTTCTGGTAATTCAGATAGCTCTATTGCTTCCTGGACAGTGCTGCCAACTTCTTGTAACTTTAAGACATAGAGACGTTGAATCACCTCTTCTGGAAGCTCTGTTTCAAAGACAACTTCTTCAACCAGTTCTTTCCCTTTATGTCCTTGGCTGATATAACGATTTATGCGTACATTAGCTAATTTTGTCGTAGCATTGAGTTCTCCCATTCGCTTGACACCTCCATTTAAAGCTGCGCGCAGTTCTGATACTGCATTGTCAAACTTTTGTTTTCCAGTTTCATCTAAAAATCCATCTTGATTCTCATTGAATATCCCATCGGAGTCGATCTCAAATTCATTGAAGTAAGTGGAAAAAGCAGTGATTATATCCTTCGTGCTATCGTTGGCTTCAGCAATATAACCATTTACATCATCGAGATTCTGCTTTAATGCGGCTTTCTGTTCTTCAAGATACTTTTTCCGCTCCCTGACATCTCTAATTACCAAAGCGACACCAATAATACTAAGAATAGATCCTACACCAGCAGTAAATTTGGCTATTTTTGTTGCCCATGCTATAACTGTTTGCTTGGCAGCTTGTGATGCTCTTGCCAAGCGAAGTTGGGCAGGAATCTGATTTATAGCATTTGTAGTCCTAAAACCATGTGTGTTAAGCCATGCTCTACTATTTCTGAGTACGCTTCTTGCCTGAGTTCTTGCCAGAAGATTGGGATTATTTCTAATGATTTGCGCTGATTTTATGCCCATATCCCTAACTCTGTCTGCTTGCACAAGAAGATTGAGATTGAGTGTTCTTTCGAGTTTAATCAGCTTCCAAGCATTGAACTGTCGAACTATGAAACTTATTCCAGAAACGCCTAGAAAGATGCCTCCGGAAATAAGCAAACTCTTGGCGGAGTCTGATAGAGTATCGCTGGCATCGTTTTCTTCAGGCATTCTTCCTTTAATAACCTCTACTTCCTCCAGAAGAAAATCATATTTCTGCCCTATATTCTCTAAATCAGTTGCGATATCGATATATTCAGCATATTCAGCTAAGTATTTCGCTTTAGCATTTTCGATGTCTTGCTGAAACTTTTGTACATCTCTTTCCAAATCTTCTATTCCAAAAGCCATGATAATACTCCAATAAATTAAGTGTGTGTTTTTTGTTTGCGATTGTGCTTTAAGAACTGTCTCTTTTCTGGCTCTCGCCATACTTTAGTTCGTTCTAAATATTGTGAAGATGCTCGGTTAAATCAGTCCCGAATAAAAGGCTGGTTGGTTTTGTCCATCCTGTTTGCGTAATTACTATCTTGTTGCAACCAGTTCAGCTTCTTCCTCTTCTGAAAAAGATTGCACATCAGCTAGTTTCTCAGCTCGTATTTCTCGAACAATTTCCTCTGAAAGACCTGCTTTTTCTGCAATAGCTCTCACATCAATGACATCATCTGGATTTTCTGCATTTAGCTCATCGTCTAGTAACTTGCTTGCAAAAATTCTTCTAACTTCGTCTTCTGTTAATCCAGATAACTCAACAGTATCCTCAACAGTTTTACCATCATCTAAAAAACCGCGAGCATAAACATTCCTGACGATATCTTCTGCCAATCCAGATAGCTCTATTGCTTCTTGGACACTATTACCAAGCTCTTGTAACTTGAAAACATATAGGCGTTGAATCAATTCCTCTGGAAGCTCTGTAGCAAAGATAACTTCTTCAATCAGTTCTGCCCCTGTTAATCCTCTACTAATATTACGATCTATGAATCTATTGGCTAGTCCAATAGATGCATTCAGTTCTCCTATTGTTCTGATAGCTCCATTTAAAGCTTCACGCAACTGTGATACTGCATCTTCAAACTTTTGTTCTGTATTGTCTTCTGAAAATCCATCTTGATTGTCATTAAATACTCCATCAACATCAATTCCTATTTCATTGAAGTAAGTCAGAAAAGCAGTGATTATATCCTTGGTGGCATCATTAGCCTCATCGATAATAGTGTTAAACTCATTCAGATGTTTCTGTAATTCATCTTTTTGTTCCTCCAGATACTCCTTCCGCTTGACTATGGAGACAATTTCCAAAGCTCCACCAACAATCGCAAGAATAAATCCTGCTGTACCAGTGATACGTGCTATTTTTGCCGAGCGTGATATTCTTGCAAGCCTTGCAGCTTTACCTATATTTGCCTGTTTTGCTAAATTAAGTAACTTACTTGTGCTACCAGATACCGCTTTTATCTGTGCGGCGGTTACACCCCCTGCTTTCATCGCTTTTATTAGCTTCCAAGAATTGTATTTTTTAACTACAAAACTTATTCCAGCAACGAGTTCAAAAGGACTTGAAGCAATAAATAAAATACTAGCGGCACTTGATAAATTATTCTGTTTTGGTTCAGGAAATACTTTTGTAATAAGTTCGACATCTTCCTGAAGGAAATCATATTTCTGTTCTATATTCTCGAAATCAGTTGCGACATTTAGATATTCAGCATACTCATCTATATATGTCGCTTTAGCATTTTCGATGTCTTGCTTAAATTTTTGTACATCTCTTTCCAAATCTTGTATTCCAAAAGCCATAATGATACTCCTATAAATTCAGTGTGTGTTTGTTGGTTCCCCTTTAGGAGAAACTGATTTTAAATTAAGCAATAATCGGGAAGAACTAGAGAATAAACTGAGAAAAAATCGGTAATTATGGTGATTTAAACTACAAAAATTCCATTATTCATCCTTCTATCTATCTCTAACTGGGTGTGTTTTGGCGATACGCTCCGCGTCAAGCCTCCGGCTTATCGCATCTTTACTGGTTGAGCTGAAAAAACAACAGAGTTTTGTCGCCAGACGTTCCTGTGGAGCGTTCGCTTACTTATCTCAAGTTTTAGTAGGAAGCTAATCGGGTGAGTAATTTGTTTTATTTACTCCTCCAACTCCCCACTCAATTCATCTATCGCCCTGGTGACAGCTTTCAATCTTTGAAGAGATGCGATCCCTCCACAACCAACTAACCCACTTTTTCCAATGCAGACTCGATGCGGGTGATAAATTCTGATGAGCGATGGTTTGTAGGAGATACCCAAGGGGCGTGAGCTTCCAGTTTTTCTCGCTAAATTCTGCACAGGGAGTGCAAATGCTACTTTTCATTTTGTTGCAGAAATTCTCCAGCCTGAGTAAATATCGGTATTGTAAGAGTAGAAGTCTCTCGTCAATTGGTGGGGGAGGGAAGTATGAAAGATGCATCAAACTTCGGGCTAGGGGTAAGTAAATTGCAGTCCGATATGCAGTTAAAAAAAGAGATAGAAGAATTAGAGAAAGAAAGGACAAACATCAAGAATCTAATCAACAAAAAAAGCAAATCAGTTAGTTTTTACTTTCCAAATAATAACCTTCCGAGTAATAATGAATCGCTCGCAGAACGCGATGTACTACTATACAAAATATGGGACTCACTGCTTGAAAACAAAATAAATAAACGCCAAGAGGAACTAACAAAGCGGTCTGAAAGTAAGAGAAAGGAACATCAGAAGGAATGGGATAAGTGGATTGAGCAGAGAAAGATACGTCCGGAAGAACCTGTAGTTACTGAACCAATCTACCCTAGACTAACCCCCATAAATAGAAACTTAAAGATAGAAAATCCTCTATTTCCTCAATACTTGAGTGGCGAAAAAATACCAAGCCCAGAAGGAAATACAAGTATCTATAAACCTCCAACTAGAGTTAGTAATAGTAACTTTTTTACAAATTTATTTTGGTTAGTAGTGCTTTTGCTAGTCATATCTTTCTTGTTCCGACAAGGCACAAATGAAAAGCAAGAAAAAAACAAACAAGGTTATTTACAGAAAAATGTGCCTGTAGTGTTAGACATACAAGCAGCATAGTTTTTCTAAGGCGGATTTATCAAACCCTTCATTTAAGGTTATTCGAGCCATTCTGGCAGAATCAGCCCAAAGCGTCCCAGCACAGGGTACAGTAAAGCTTTCATCACCTATTCTGAATCTGCTTGCGGTAGTCCCAAGGCTTTTCTAACCCCGGCTGACTGCACTACGTCAGGATGCTCACGCCCTACAAACAACCCCCACTCACTGCTGTTGAGACTTTCCCCAATGCAGAAGGAAATGCGAGTGAAAAATTGCGATGAGCGATGGTTTGTATGGAGATACCCAAGGAGCGATGTAAGCGCGACAAGCCGCTCCGTGTCGGAGCAAATAGTCTATTTAGTCTTCCCTGAAACTGAGTAAGCCTTCAGATTCCAATCTTTTGACAATCGCCTCTCTTATCCAATCACTTCGGCTCTGTAATGGTTC
>JASJDI010000190.1 GCA_030065155.1 Xenococcaceae cyanobacterium MO_188.B29 | reverse complement strand
AATAAAGAACAATTAGCAAAAGTAGTCAATAATCTTCTCAATGAAGGAGCTTTAACTATTAATTGGAGTGAAAAGTTCAAAAACAAAGGTAATTTAATTAATGCAATGTAAGTGCGTCTAAGCTTAACTCTCTATATATCTAGCTATTTTCGAGAAATGGTATTAGCTTTCTAGTTGCATAAAGGAGGACAAGACTGATGAAGTTTCCCCGTCAGCTTGATATGCTCCTTGTTGTAGCATGAAATACCAAAAGTAGTAATTGGTATAACTACTTACACTAAATCCTGTTCAACAAGGTTATGTATTACGATTTCAAACATATCCCCGTGTCTCCGATTCTCCGCGTCTCCGTATCAGCCTTCAAAAGTAAACTTTATCAATCAGATTTAGTATTACTGCTCCCTAATACAGACAAGGCATGCCTTGTCTCTACCTACTCACTACTAATCTTAACCATTCAAGTATTGCCTATAATATCATGGATTTTGAGGAACTCTTTCAATTTGAGCATAACCACTAAATAACAAATTTTTACCTTTGGTTTCTAGACGATTCAAGCGCATTTTGACCCCATCGAGGTTGAAACGGTCTAAATCTACCATTTCATTCAGAATACCTCCTAACGCCTCGGTTAATTGGCGAGATATATCTTGACAACCTTCAGGAATGTCCTCTGCTTCAAATTGAACATTTTCAAATAAGATGCGTTTCCTCCTCTCTACAGCTAAAGTACAACTAAGACTGACAGGTACAGACTTATCACTCCAATTTGCTTTAGCTAAAAGTTTGATTGAGTTATTGGGTAAAAGTTGCAATTGTATATCAGTAAAAGAGATAGGCTCTCCTGCTGATATTGATTCTAAAGCAGGTAAGGAGAGATTCTCTAAACGTTTCCTCACTAATTCTGCTTGAAAAGATTTATTTATATCGTTTTCGGTTAATTTCACTTGAGCGATCGCCTGAGTAGGCTGCTTAAGAGCAATTTTGCCTTGAAGCACCGAACTAAAGTCGAGAGAGACAGCATCGGTTTCAAAAGACATTTCCTCAGTACGAAACTCACGACGAATGACCAATCCACGACCACTCATTTTGAAACTGTCGATCGTTCCCTGTAATAGTTTACTGGAAGGTTGACAGCGCACTGCAACTTCGACTGATTCACTACGAGTGAAGAGGTGGCGAATAGTTTGACTTGCCACTTTGTTGAGAAGATTTTCTCCCCAATCGCCACCCTCATTTTGATTGAATCCCACAAAGCCACCAAGCATAAAGTTATTTGTTATTTATCGATCTAAAATCCTCTTCTTTTGTAACAAAATATGAAGAACTAGGCAATTAAAAACCTCGATCGCTGACAAATAAGTAAAAGTAATCAATCACTACGAACCACTAAGCACTACCCAAGAATGAATCAAATCATTGACTTGTTCGGGAATTTCATCGTGGGGACAATGACCAGCTTTGAGATAATGTTCTGTTAGATTGGGGTAATACTGACGAAATTTTGCCCCTCTGCTTCTAGCATTAATCCAAGGATCGTTTTCTCCCCATAGCATCAGTAATGGGCAAGTCATTTGTTCAAGTAAAACATCGATTTTTTCTCCTTGAGGAGATTTAAAAACAGAGGCGAATACTTGGGCTGCACCTTCATCACAAGAAGGACGATAAATATCTTCTACTAATTGGTCTGTAACCGCGCTGTGGTCGAGATAAACTTGTTTTAGGGTCTTCCTAATGATCGATCGACGGCGTAAGTACTGAAAAAGCAAATAAGTAGCCCAAGGTTGTAAAAATAGTGAACGAGTTAGCTTAGACATTCCCTGTTGTAGAAGATTAGCTTTCGGTTTAGCCTGAGTATCAGAAAAAGGGCCTGCACTGTTGAGTAAAATTAAACCTGCGGATGAATCTGGACGTTGAGCAGCAACACATAAACAGGCGTAACCACCAAGAGAATTTCCCGCTAGTACCACTGGTTGTCTAATCACCTCCGTAATAAAGTCATGGAGTTGATCCCGCCACAAGTTACCACTGTACTCTAAGCTGGGCTTAGCAGAACGACCGAAACCCAAAAGATCGATCGCCCAAACTTGAAAATCTTGCTGTAATTGGGCAAGATTCTTACGCCAGTGGTCTGTAGACGCACCAAAACCATGAACTAACAACAAAGGGGGTTTTGTTGCTTGTTTTTCTCCTGCTTGAACGTAATAGACAGAATGTCCCCGCCATTGCCAGCAAGTACCAGGAATACTGATTTTTGTGTCTGAGGAGATTTCTTGCATAATTATGTTAAGTAAATATAACTTTTTTAGTGTATAGTTTACACAAGTTTAAGTTATCCTGACAGCAGAGAGTCTAGTCGTTAACTTGAAAGATAAAAGTAAAAACTAAACTACCGAATTTCTATAGTATTTAGCTACTCTTTTGGAGAAAACTATTTAACATAGAACTAGTAGTACAATTTTGTTTGTTAACAAGCAATTTAGCAAGAAAAAATCTGAGGGAGAAAATTTAGTGTCGGTTGAAACTTCTGTTATTGAAAAACCTTCATCCTCTACAGTCCGCAAACCCGCACCTCGTTACCGTGTTTTGCTCCATAACGATGACTTTAATTCAATGGAACACGTGGTGCAAACCCTGATGAAAACAGTGGCAGGGATGACTCAACCCCAAGCGGTAAATATTATGATGGAAGCTCATACCAATGGTATAGCTTTAGTAATTACTTGTGCTTTAGAACCTGCAGAATTTTATAGCGAAACTCTCCGTAATCACGGTTTGACTAGTACGATCGAACCAGATGATTAAATGAGAAAAATATATTTTCTCCTTCCTGGAACTAGAGGAAAATTTGGTGGTGGTGGGCTGTGGGCAGAGTTAAAAATATTTAATTTGGTACAACAAATTTGTCCTAGTGAAATTGTTACCTATAGACAAAAAGAATCTAATCATCTTTTTTTAGCTGATTTACTTCCAACTCTCAATGTAGGAGAAAGTATCTTTATTGTTAGTTGGGGTTTTGATGTACCTAAATTAGTCAGACAATTGGGAACAACTAATATTGTTTATCATGCCCATAGTGCTGGTTACAGATTTAATTTACCTGCTGATATTCCCATCATCACCGTTAGCCGAAATACTATGGGTTATTGGGGACAGCGATCGCCTAATTCCTTAATTTACTATCTACCTAATCAAATTGGTGATGAGTTTAGCAATCTATGTAAGGAAAGAGATATTGATGTCTTAGTACAAGCTCGTAAATCTTCAACTTACTTATTGACAGAATTAGTACCTCAATTACAGTCACAACGTAAGGTAGAAATTGTAGATAGTTACGTAGAAGACTTAGCAGGATTATTTAATCGTAGCAAGATTTATCTTTATGATTCAGCCGAATACTGGGGTGTAAGTGGAGTAACGGAAGGATTTGGTTTACCTCCCCTAGAAGCCCTTGCTTGTGGCTGTCAAGTATTTTCTAGCGTTAACAGTGCTTTAGCTGACTATCTCGATCCTGGCTTCAATTGCCATAAGATTGCTGGATATTCTAAGAAGTACGATTTGGAAAGGATTTTAGCAGTACTTGATTCTTTTACAGTGCAATCTTTACCTGAGTCGTTTTGGGCTGAATATCGAACTGAGAATATTGTCCGAAGGCTAGAAGTTATTTTGACTGAAATAAATCACTTTTTCGATCGACGTAAGTTATTACAAGCTGATATTCAAGCTTTAACTTTCTGGCGGAAAAAAAAGTTATGGTTAACTCGATCGATCTCTAAGGTTCAAAAGAAGTTGAATAAGAAGCTATTTTAACCAATTAAACTGAAAATATCTTTTAAATTGGGTCAACTAATCCTTGATTAGTTATTATTTATTTATTTTTGGGAACTATATTTCTGATCTTCTTTAGACAGATTATGCGTAAGAGCATCTAGAGAATCGAAGAAACTATTAGTTCTTGTTGGTAATGTCGGAATGCTCATGATTATCAAAATAGCCAAAAGCTATCTATTAGCTTTTAGAGAACGCAATTCTTATTGTATCCTCGTCACAGATTAGAAATTGCTCCTCTTGCCATATCCGCGATCGCGCGATCGGTGGCTTTAGGTAAATGATAGTATGTCCCTCCTGCATTTTTGGCTAGTTCTTTGGCAAAGCCAGTAGAGACAAAACGGCTTTCTGTATCAATTACCAATAACTTCATGCCTAAACCACGGATTTTTCCCGCAATATCTAATAATTCCCCTTTGATATCTGGTTTTTCTCCTTCTGGTAGTGGTTCACCCAGAGAACGAGCTAAGGGAATATTGCCCCTACCATCGGTAATAGCAACAATCACAACTTGCCCAATATCTCCAGATATTTGGGCGTTCATTCCTACATGAACTGCTTGAGTTAAGCCATGGGCTAAAGGAGAACCACCACCACAGGGTAAAGTTTCTAAACGTCCCCGTGCCATAGTGATCGATCGCGTGGGAGGAAGTAGTACATCTGCTCGCTCGCCACGGAAGGGAATTAAGGCAATCTGATCTCTATTTTCGTAAGCTTCAGTTAGTAAACGCATTACTGCCCCTTTAGCTGATTGCATACGGTTAAGTGCCATTGAACCGGAAGCATCTACCACAAAGACAATTAAAGAACCAGCTTTTCTAGCTAATCTTTTTGCCCTAATATCACCTTGTTCGACAATTACTTTTCTGCCTGGATAGCGTTTGCGCCTTGCTTTTTGATAGGGTGCTGCACTACGCAGAGTAGCATCGACAGCAATTCTTCTCACCTTACCTTTGGGTAACATTGGTTTAATATAGCGTCCGCGATCGTCTGAGAAAATAATACTGCGTTTACCCGATTTACCCTGACGTTTTGCCATCTGGGCAAAATAGAGAACGCTAGGATCGAGAACTACTCCCTCTATATCAAAGACAAACTCTTCGGGGATGCCTGGTGGTTCTTGTTCTTGATCTTCTTCGTCTTCTTTCTCTTCTTCTTCTCGATCTTGATTATTTTCGTCTTGGGGTTGTTCCTGGGGTGGTGGGGGTGGTGGAGGTGGTGCTTCTTCTGGTGGTGTTTCGATGGTGGTAGCGCGAGGAACAATAACTAGTTCTACGGCTTTGCGTAAATCATCCGCAGTGACATTATTTCGTCCTTCTAGTGCTGCTGCTGCTTTAGCTACTCTCACTGCAAATAATTCGGCACGATGTCCTTCTACACTACCCCGAATTGCTTCTTGTACAAGATAGAGAATTTGATCGTGGCTAATGACTACATCTTTTAACCATTCTCTTGCCAAGATAATATCAGTTTTGACACTATCTATATCTTCGTCGTACTGACTAATAAATTTGGCTGGGGAACTAGCATATTCAATTACTTGATTAACTGCTTGCACTCTTTGATCTAAAGACAGCACTCCATCAGCAGAGAGGGCAATAGCAATTCTATCTAAGAGATGTTCTCTTAATGCTCCTTCTTCTGGGTTATAGGTAGCGATTAAGATAGGTTGGCAAGGATGTTGAAAACTAATACCTTCTCTTTCAATTATGTTGCGTCCTTCAGTCAGAACTGTTAGTAATTGGTTAGAAATCTGTTCGTCTAAAAGATTAATTTCATCAATATATAAAACTCCTCGATGTGCCTGTGCCAATAATCCTGGTTGGAACACAGGTTCGCCTTTTTTTACTGACTCTTCTACGTCTACTGAACCGAGTAATCTATCTTCAGTTACTCCCAAAGGAATTTGTACAAAGGGTGCAGGAATAATTTCTGTAGGGATATCTTCTAAATCCTTATTTCCATATTCCTCCTGAATATCATCATCCCACTCTTCTGGCTTAGTCGGGTCACAGTTACAAAAAGAATCTTTGACTACTTCAATGGGGGGCAAAAGACTATGAATTGCTCTCGCCATCACTGATTTCGCTGTACCGCGCCTACCAGCGATCGCTACTCCTCCTAAATTCGGATCTACTGCTGCTAATAATAAAGCAAGTTTAATTGCTTCTTGTCCCACCACAGCAGTAAGAGGAAAATTTAAGTTTACAGGAGAAATTGTAACAGCAGACATAGCGATCGCACTTGATAAATTCTAAGACCCAGTAACATCTAACTCTAGTAGACTTCCTCACTTTTTTGCAAGCTATTTGTGTATCTTAAACTCTCACAGCGTCTTCCTGTCTTTTCAAGGTTATGTCTTTTGGATTTGAAGGTTAAGAGGGGCAAAGGGAGACAGGATGACAAGGAGACACAAGCTGATTATTTCGTTCAAATCATAGTATATACTCACCGTTTTGTAAAAAAAACATTTTTGTGGGGATAGGGCTAGTCAGTCAGAACCAGCTAAATTAATTACTCAATACATTGTGGATTTTAACTATTTAGATAAAATTAGTTTTGGCAATAACATATTTTAAAATCAATCTCGAAATTAAATGCACTCGAATTTAATTCGGCGATTTTTTTCTGCTATAAAATATTCAGTTAAAATGCTATTTCCCAGCATACAAAATAAAACCGTTTAAAAATGCTCAAAAAGACATTAAATCAAAAGCAACTCTTCTGGATTATATTACTAATAACGCTGATATTTTGCGTTCATGCCAGTGCTTTGACCAGTTTTTAAGATGTTTGTGGTTAATTTCTATTCCTTTTTAAAAAGCAGAATAACAAGTATTTTGTAACCATAGTTACTAAAATAAAGTATGACAAATTGTCAGACTCATATATGACCATTAGTCATATATACTCATCTTAATTTTGACAATATCTAAAGATAGAATTAAGCAGAATAAATATTAGGAAAAATGGTGATAGCTTAATTTTAATTGGACAATTACACAAAAAAAAAGCAGTCCAATTTCATGATTTAAAAATAGTCAATCAGGCTTCTATTTAGTTAAAACAGATACATTATTGAACAGAATTTATAGATACTTCGTTGAACTGTTCGCACAATTTTGTATTTGTAATGGAGAATACTATGTTTGATAATTTACTGCCCCCACTTAATGACCATAATTTGCCCTATCCTGATACTGTCCATCCGATTGTGGTGCATTTTGTGATTGCGATGGTTTTATTTGCTTTTTTGTGCGATGTCACAGGCTACTTAACTCGTAATCACAAGCTGTATGAGGTTAGTTGGTGGAATATGTTTATTGCCACCATTTCCATTTTTATTGCCATTATCTTTGGACAAATAGAAGCGGGTTTAGCCCTTGCTTATGATGCTGTTGAACCTATACTGGATCTGCATACATTAATTGGTTGGTCTTTATCTGGGGTTATTGCAGCAATTACAGCTTGGCGTTATGTGATTCGATCGCAAAATCCCCGCAGAATACCTGTTGCTTACTTAGGAATTGGGTTGCTTTTAACTTGTCTAGTATTTTTCCAGGTATATCTTGGCGATGAATTGGTTTGGATTTATGGACTACATACTGTCCCAGTCGTCGAAGCAGCTAAGGAGGGAATTTTGTGATGTACAGTGAGACGATCGATCAATTAAATTTAGGTACTAACGGACTTCCTTACCCAATACCGATTCATCCTAATTTAGTGCATTTAACTCTAGGGCTATTTATTCTTGCTATTGCCTTTGATGTTATCGGCGTTTTCTTTCCTTTTGGTAAACCAGTGTTCAAATATCTATCGATTTCTGCCACCCGTTCTAACTTTTTTGATGTGGGTTGGTACAACATGCTAGCTGCAACAATTATTACCTTTTTTACCGTCGGGGCAGGATTCTATGAAATGTTGCTAGTAGATTCACCACCAGATATCAACAGTGCTTGGAACTTGGGAGCAATGGATACAATGATCTGGCATGGTGTAGGAGGCGTTTTACTATTAGCAATGATTGTTGGTATGACTGTCTGGCGAGGTTTTGAACGCTATATTTGGCGTAACGACATCAGTCGCCAAGTAAGATTGCGTTATCTCTTAGCTGGATTTGCCATCATGTTTTTGATGTATGTGCATGGAACTTTAGGAGCGCAACTAGCTGCTGAATTTGGCGTTCACAATACGGCGGGGCATTTATTACGCACGGGACAAAATCCTAATATTGTATTGAGATAAGGTGTAAAAATGAAACTCAAAACGAGTGCAACGTTAACAGCGATCGCGCTAGCATTAGGTACAATCAGTATCTGGATTGGTCAATTATCCTATTCCTGGCTGCCCCCTCAAGCCTCGGCTGAATCTCAGCTAGTAGATAACTTATTTAGTTTTTTAGTTACTTTAGGAACATTTATCTTGCTGGGAGTTACAGGAACGGTAATGTATTCTGTACTCTTTCATCGCGCAGGAAGATACGATCTCAGTGATGGACCTCCAATTGAAGGCAATGTAACCTTAGAAGTTGTCTGGACGACAATTCCTTTCTTACTAGTATTGTGGATTGCTTTATATAGCTATCAAACTTATACTGAAATGTCTATTAGGGGTCCAATGGAAATGGCGCATATGCATAAGCTAGAAGCGATTGCACCTGCCTATGCTGAACCTATAAATAAAGCTACCGAATCCATGACAAACATTGAAGTAGAGGCAAAACAGTGGGCTTGGATCTTCCGTTATCCAGAAAAGAATATTACCAGCACTGAACTTCACTTACCAGTCGATTGTCGCGCTCATTTAATTTTGCGATCGCCTGATGTCATTCATGGTTTCTATATTCCTGCTTTTAGAGTCAAGCAAGATATTATTCCTCAACAAAACATCGACTTTGAATTTACCCCCATTCGCACAGGTAAATATCGCTTGCGAGATTCTCAATATAGTGGCACGTATTTTGCTGCTATGCAGGCAGATGTAGTAGTGGAATCGATGACAGATTATAAACAGTGGCTAGCTGAAGCAACTCAAAACATCCCCTCTCTCGCCCCCAATCAAGCTGCTAATGAATATGCCGAAAGAGAGCAAGAATCAGCCAAAGCAGGTTGGGCAACTGTTGTTCCTGCTGCTGCACCCATGGTTAATTATCATCCTTAATTTAGGTAATAGGTAATAAAAAAGACGACCACTAACCCTTCGGGTGCGACAGTTCTTACGAAAGTTGCTCATGGGGGAGACCCCCAAGACCGCACTTTCGCGCTTTGCTCAACGGGGGGAACCCCCCTTCGGGTTCAGCACTTTGCTTATGTCGGTATAACCGCCCACCGCAAGTGCTTCACCGCAACGCAACTGTCTTACTACTAACTACTCACTACTCATCCAAAAATGACCCAGATTACATCAGAAGCTTTAAGCCATGAGGCACACACTTCGGAGATACCTCTTAGTTGGCGACGCTATTTCAGTTTTAGTACCGATCATAAAGTAATTGGTATTCAGTATATAGTTACAGCCTTTTTCTTCTTCCTCGTTGCTGGCATTTTCGCCATGATTATGCGGGGAGAATTGATTACCCCCGAAACAGATTTAATCGATCGCACGGTATACAATGCTCTATTTACCATGCACGGTACAATTATGCTGTTTGGCTGGATGTTTCCTGTCTTGGCTGGATTTGCTAATTATCTAGTTCCCCTGATGATTGGGGCGCGAGATATGGCTTTTCCTCGTCTTAACGCAGTAGCATTTTGGCTGGTTCCCGTGTTTGGGAGCTTATTTATTCTCAGTTTCCTTGTTCCTGGAGGCCCAGCACAAGCAGGTTGGTGGTCTTATCCACCTGTAAGCGCGCAAAATCCTAGCGGGCAATGGCTTAATGGTGAATTCATCTGGTTGTTAGCAGTAGTCATTTCTGGCGTTTCCTCGATTATGGGGGCAGTTAATATCGTAACTACTATTGTACGGATGCGTTGCCCTGGAATGGGTTGGTTCAAAATGCCAGTCTTTGTGTGGACAGTATTAGCAGCCCAAATTATTCAACTGTTTGGACTACCTGCTTTAACTGCTGGTTCGGTTATGCTGCTGTGCGACTTAAGTTTTGGGACTACCTTCTTCGATCCTGCTCAAGGAGGTGATCCAGTCTTATTTCAACACTTTTTTTGGTTTTATTCTCATCCTGCGGTTTATGTGATGATTTTGCCTGTATTTGGCATTTTCTCGGAAGTTTTTCCTGTCTATGCCCGTAAGCCATTATTTGGATACAAAGTAGTCGCAATTTCTTCCCTAATTATTACTGGATTGAGTGCAGTTGTCTGGGTACATCATATGTTTGCCAGTGGAACGCCTGGCTGGATGAGAATGCTATTTATGTTTTCTACTATGCTAATTTCTGTGCCCACAGGAATTAAGGTATTTGCTTGGGTAGGAACAATTTGGGGCGGTAAACTTCGTCTCGATACGGCAATGTTGTTTGCTTTGGGTGGTCTAATTAATTTTGTTTTTGCTGGCATTACGGGAATCATGCTCTCGTCTGTTCCCATCGATATTCACGTAAATAATACCTATTTTGTAGTGGGACACTTTCACTACGTCATCTACGGCGCGATTGTCTTTGGATTATATGCTGGCATCTATCACTGGTTTCCCAAAATGACAGGAAAAATGTATTACGAAGGATTAGGTAAGCTGCATTTTTGGTTAACCTTCCTCGGTACTGCCCTCAATTTTTTGCCTATGCATCCTTTAGGTTTGATGGGAATGCCCAGACGAGTTGCTTCCTACGATCCTGAATTTGCTTTTTGGAATGTATTAGCTAGTATTGGTGCATTTGTGTTAGGTATGTCTACTCTCCCTTTCCTAGTAAATGTTTTTGCTGCTTGGATTGCTGGTAAGCAAGCACCAGATAACCCCTGGAGGGCAATTGGTTTGGAATGGCTAGTTTCTTCTCCTCCTGATGTAGAAAACTTTGAAGAAATACCCATTATTGTTTCTGAACCTTATGGATACGGGAAATCAGAACCTTTGACAGAAAATATGGGAGGTTGAGGGAAGGTAGGGGAGCTTTCAAGGGTATGATTTGAAGATTTAACGGTTGAGTCGGGCAGAGGGGGCAGAGGAAGCAGAGGAAGCAGAGGGGGAAAAGCCCATTCTTTCATTCTATTTGTAGTCAAGATTTGCGACTTTATTAAAAACATACACCCTGAAAGAGGTAGGGGAGACTCATAAGGGTAGGGGAGATGGGGAAAACAAGGGAGAACAATTAACACATTAAATATTAACTAGTAACAAATATGACTACTCTCGATCGCGCTATCAATCAAGACAAATTACATCACTCTAGCCACGTAATAGCACAAGAACACGAACATGATGAAGCTGGCAATAGTATGTTTGGCTTTGTTATCTTCTTGCTTTCAGAAAGTGTTATTTTCCTCAGTTTTTTTGCTGGCTACATTGTTTATAAAACCACAACTTCTGACTGGCTTCCTTCTGGTGTAGAAGGGCTAGAAGTTAGAGAACCTGCTATTAATACCGTTATTTTAGTTTCCAGTAGTTTTGTTATCTACATTGCCGAACGATATCTTCATGACAAAAATCTCTGGGGATTTCGCTTCTTTTGGCTGTTAACTATGGCAATGGGTAGCTACTTTCTTTATGGACAAGCAGTAGAGTGGCAAAGTCTAAAATTTGGGTTTTCTTCTGGTGTTTTTGGAGGAACATTCTATCTGTTAACTGGTTTTCACGGTTTGCACGTTTTTACTGGGGTACTACTTCAAGGAATTATGCTGATTCGTTCTTTTCTTCCTAATAATTATGAAAAAGGACAATTCGGTGTTGAGGCAACCTCTTTATTTTGGCATTTTGTCGATGTTATTTGGATTATTTTGTTCGTTCTTATCTATGTATGGCAATAATCAAGTAGAACAACTTTGACAATTGTAAAATATGGCAATCAAGCTTAAAGAGGTAACTAAAGATAATTGGATTGACTGTATAGATCTATCTTTATATCCCGAACAAGAGAAAAATGTTGCTTCCAATGTAGCCTCAATTGCTGAATCTAAGTTTGAACCCCATTATCAATTAAGAGCAGTTTATAAAGAGCAAAAAGTGATTGGTTTTTTGGCTTTTTGTGTGGAGGTTGACCCTCCCGATCCAGAACTATATTGGCTATTTAGATTTATGATTGATAAACATTTTCAAGGTCAAGGCTATGGTACAAAAGCTTTAAATCTTGTCATTGAAGAAATTAGACAGTTAGGTGCAAAACGTATCCATACTATGCACAAGCCGAGTAATAAAACGGCTGGAAAACTGTATCAAAAAGCTGGTTTTGTCTACATTGGTCATCTCGATGATGGCGATCTGCTAATGGAAAAGAAAATAACTTGAACTACTAAATAACTAATGTTACGCACTAGTATCTCTAGGCAGAAGTAATAAGTAATGAGTAATGAGTAATGAGTTTTTCAAGAGCCTTGAATGCCTACTCTATTTAAGCTCACGTCTACTAACTATTAAATATTAACTATTGACTAATCATGATTATCGACGATCGATTCTACGATGTAATTATTGTTGGCACTGGTGCAGGGGGAGGCACGATCGCTCGCAAACTAGCAGAAGCTGGCAAAAAAATTCTAGTTTTAGAACGAGGAGAATTTACCGAGAAAGAAAGTTCTGAATTAGTGGAAGTAGAAGTATTTAAGAAAGAAGATTATCATGCCCCAGAGAACTGGTATGATAACGCAGGAGAGCCATTTCAGCCCCAAACTAGTTATTGTGTAGGTGGTAATACTAAAATTTATAGTGGAGCATTATTACGTCTTAGGGAACAAGATTTTGAACTTGTACAGCATCAAGATGGAATTTCCCCTGAATGGCCTTTAAAATATCAGGATTTTGAACCTTATTACACCGAAGCCGAAAAACTTTATCGTGTCCACGGCAAGGTAGGTGATGACCCTACAGAACCTGCAAGAAGCGAAGATTATCCCCTTCCACCAGTCGATCGCCTACCTCAAGTCCAAGAAATAAGCGATCGCCTATCTAAACATGGACTACATCCAGCTTACTTACCCATCGGCATTGGTGATGAAGGACGTACGGATTCAGAAGATACAGGAGTTAGTCCCGCTATACGTGCTGGTCATGATGTTACTTTAAAAACCTCGGCTAAAGTTGTGGCTTTGCATACTAATCCTACAGGAACAGAAATAAAAGCGGTTGAAGCCAATATTAACGGACAATCTTATCTATTTATGGGTCATATCGTCGTACTTTCCTGTGGTGCGATTAATTCTGCTGCCTTATTGCTACGATCTGCTAATGAAAAACATCCCCAAGGACTGGCTAATAGTTCTGATTTAGTGGGACGCAATTTGATGACACATCTAATGACAGTAATTTTGCAGCAATCTCCTCAGCCTAATTCTGGATTATTTCAACGTACTATCTACATCAATGATTTTTACTGGGGTGATAAAGATTTTCCCTATCCCATGGGTCATATTCAAGATTCGGGAGGAATTCTGCAAGACGTAATTTTTTCCGAATCACCACCAATTTTATCCGTTGCTGCTAAACGGATGCCAGGATTTGGTTTGAAGCAGTTAGCAAAACGTTCTTTGGGATGGTGGTTACAAACGGAAGATTTACCAGATCCTAATAATCATGTTGATGTTAAAGGTGAGAAAATATATCTAAACTATACTCCCAACAACTTAGAAGCACACGATCGCCTCTTATATCTTTGGCAAGAAGTCCTCAAAAATACAGATAAGCAGTCTCGCGGTATTCATCCTTATGGAAGCGTACCTATTCAAGTTGTGGCACATCAATGCGGTACTTGTCGTTTTGGCGAAAATTCTCAAACCTCAGTGCTAAATCTTGACTGTCGTACTCACGATATCCATAATCTCTATGTAGTTGATAGCAGTTTCTTTCCTTCCAGTGCAGCCGTAAGTCCCGCACTAACAGTTATTGCTAATGCCTTGAGAGTAGGAGAGCATCTGATCGAGCAATTAACTTAACTCAAAAGTAGATACGAG
>JASJDI010000189.1 GCA_030065155.1 Xenococcaceae cyanobacterium MO_188.B29 | reverse complement strand
AGAGACACAAGCTACTTTAGCTCGAACTGCCGAACAACTAACACAACAACAAGAACAGTTAATAAACAATCAAGCTGAAACTAGGGCAGCTATTGAAAAAATAGATCGCGTTCTCGATTACCTGATGAGAAGAGACGGCGATCGAGGAAGTCAAGAATAATAAGTTAATTCGGGTAGGCTTCTTTTTTTTAGCCTATCCATACAACAAAAGTACCTATATTGTTGCACTATTTTCAATACATCCCTACTAATGGCTAGACAGAACAAAGTTACTAATGCTACGAGCGATCGCGAGTTGATTTTGATTTGGTTGGGTGATAAATCAGACACTACCCAGGTAAGTTATCATTCTACGGTTGAGAAGTTTATCGAGTTTATTGCCAAACCTTTGGCTGAGGTGAAATTAGAGGATTTACAGTTATGGGAGAGAGGACTAAAGGCTCGATTTAAGCCTACCACTGTAGCGAACAAAGTTCTAGTAATAAAATCTCTGTTTAGCTTTGCCGTGAAGACTGGTTATTTAACTTTGAATGTGGGCAGCTTCCTTAAAACTCCTAAAGCCAAGGAAACTATAGCCGAAAGAATATTAGATCTAGAAGATGTTAGAGGTTTGATTAAATATGGGGTGAAGAATGAGCGCGATCGCCTGATGTTGAGTTTGATGTATGGTTGTGGGTTGAGAGTGTCTGAGGTAATTAATTTAACCTGGAACGATTTAAAACCTCATGGCGATGGGGGGAAAGCTACAGTATTTGGTAAGGGTAGTAAAACTAGGGTGGTGTTGATACCAGATAAGTTATGGTGTGCCGTTAAAGAGTTTGAGAAATACCATCGAGTCAATCAGTATGTTTTTATTTCACGTAACCATAATAAGATGGATCGATCTGTGGTGCATCGGATGATTAAGAGGGCGTGTAAGCGTGTAGGAATTGATGAGAGGGCATCGGCACATTGGTTGAGACATTCTCATGCCAGCCATAGTTTAGAAGCTGGCTGTAATTTAAGATTGTTGCAGCAGAGTTTGGGTCATGCGTCGGTGACTACTACTGAGAGGTATTTGCATATATCCCCTGATGCTGGTAGCAGCCAGTTTATTGATTTTTAGATGGCTGTTACTTCACGGGTAGTGGCTAGCCAGCCCAAAAAAATTCTAAGATTGAATTGAGAAGGGGCAGCCAAAGCATAAATAGCTGCTATCTGACAATCATCACTTTCTTCTTAGGAGTACTGGGGGTGAAGGAGATGACACAACTGACAATGCGAGAACGTCGAGAATTACTTCACCATTATTTGCAAGAGTTATCTAGTGGCATAACCAATTATTCCATTAGTGACTGGGCAGTTAATCACCTGCTGTTAGAGCTAATTAAACTTGGCTCTAAAGACCAGTCGGTATTTGAGGTGGTCAACAACCCCTCGCTTCATAGGCTGCCATTATCCGTGAAGCTGCTCGAATCAGAACTGGAGCAGTCAAACGTATTCACTGAATGATGTGTACCAGGCGCGTTGCTCGCTCTGGATTAGTAAGATTTACCAAGTCGCTCTTTTTGAACAATAGACAGTCTATTAATAGACAGTTGCGGAGATTTTTTGCTTCAAAAGTTGACGACAAAAATTGAGATTATAAGTTAACTTATGTATCATTTTGACCTCCTTAAAAGAGAAAGTGATAGATTAATAATTGAAGTTCAAAAGACTTCCCTGACAGAGATTACAGGTTTGTTCACATTCAATTAAGGAGTTCAAATAATCTGTTTTATTTAATATCTGTCTCGTTAAATAACAACGGTAACACCCATCTAAAAAGCTGATATTTTCTCAATTGGAAATGAGGGAGTTAATTGACCGATCGATATGAAATAGTCAAACTCCAAATTGAGTTAATTAATAAGAGGAAATCTCTCAGTTAGTCTAGCTTGGGTGTTGTTGTTTTGAGAAATATCCAGTTACTTGTAGCCTTTTTTTGCTTGATAATCAGGGCAGCTATCCCCACTGTATCCATAGGGATGAACTGCACATACTAGCTCAACACCTCCATAAATCTGACCGTGATGATGTTTACAGATTCGACAAAGGGGTAGAATTAACTTCATGTATGCTACTTCATACATCTCATCTTCTTGTCGTTGCAACTTACTCATTTCTTTTCTTACCACCCCTAATATCTAAAGTCACCTCAGCAGTAATCGATCGCTCGTTCTGTCCCAATATCTTCACTCTTCTTACCTTCCCCCGATATGGCGAATAAACACTAGTTAATTTATCTAGTTCCTCATCAACTTTATCTAACTGAGTTTGCAAAGATGCGATTTGATTTTGCTGTCTCTGCATCAGAGTTTGATAGTCGGATACTTTTAATGAATGTTCGTATTACAATTACTGAAGCTAATCCTGCCCAGAGACAAGCGTGTATAATCTCTCTCCTACTTCCTTTTCCTTGGAATAACTGCAAAAGGTTATAGGCTACTAAAAAAAGACAAACACCTGCCAACCCATTTTTGAGGAATTCTACTATTTTCAGGATTTCGCCAATTCCTTTTCCAGCCATCTTCACTTACTCCTCTTTGATTTGTTCTGTAAAACTTTCAGGATCTGATCTACTGGGGCTTTCTCGTTATTCATTCTCTCCACTTTTGAGACCTTATTCTTGGGAATGTAACGAGACTTCTTGGTTAGTCGATCGCCCTCCCGCCAAATCTCCCAATGATACCAATACTGCTTATACTCCTTACCACACCGTTTTATAGGTTTACATTCGATATAACCCGCACCGTATCCCTGTTTGCGTCGCTTTGTACTGGGGGGTGTTATTTTCCTAGGGTTTAAGTTATCAGTTTCCAACACTCGCTCAACGCAACTATCATTGAGTGCGAGACACGGCGAATTTAGTTCGCCATGTGTAATCGCACTCGTGAGTTTTTCATCAACACAAACAGATGAAGTGTTAGAACTTTTCCTAGGGTTTTTCTTATCTCCCCCCAGTAAAACTAATATGTCACTAACAGGAAGCTTTTGAGATTCAGCCTCTTGAACCTTATCTAGCAACTTTTTGGGGATATATTTAGTTCGTTTCTTACCGTTTTCTACATAGTGATAGTACGCTTCTTGATACTCCCTACCATTCTTGGTAACAGTGCGGTAATAAATAGAACCATTTCCTTGTCCATTCTTTCGTCTTGTTTTCCTAGGGTTATCTGTACTGGGGTGTAATTTTTTCCTAGGGTTTTTGTCTAGTTGTCCGACACTTTTACTGAAGTCAGGATAGACAAATAACTTAGAAACAGCGATCGATTTACCTGCAACATTGACTATAAAGCGATCGCCTAAATCCTTCTGAATAACTCCCCTAACTTCAGATTGTTTAGGTTGTTTGACCAGACAAGGAATCGAGATAGAGGACTCGACGGAGGGCAACGGCTGCTTGTCCTGGTGTAACGGTTCTTCCTGCGAGATATCTAGCTCTAATTCTTCCTGGGGTTTTACTTGGGACAGACAATCGAACCAGTTCGGGGGAAATCCCATAATCATCGCGATCGCCTGTGCGCTTAACTGTGAGCCACTGGGAATCAAGCCTTTGTCTTTGAACCATTTCTCGCATTTGGTCTGACCTGCTGGTCTGCTGGTAAAGCATTCGTTGCTCGTCAGGGTAGGAAATGATAAACAGTCTGAGTCTTTGGTGTCCTGCCCCAAGCTCTCCCGCCGAGACTGTTTCAACTTCAAAACTGTATCCTGCCATATAGAGGCTGGCAAGAATAGTTCTAAGTCCTCGTCTGATAAAGCCTTCAGGTTGTTCCATAATACAGAAGCGGGGTTGAGCTTCGAGCAATACTCTAAATCCTTCTCGCCAGAGTGATGAAGCTGGATGCTTGAGTCCTTGCTTATTTCCTGCGTTACTCGTGCCTGTACACGGCCATCCCATTGTAATGAGGTCGAATTCTCCTGGTTCTGGATGATAGTCTCTGATGTCTGAGCATTCATTTTCTTTATCTTGAGATTGTTTGTCTTTGGGAGTATTCATATTAACTACTCCTCTGTTTTTGGCGGTGATTTAACCGCTATTATTTGCCCCAATTCATCCGTTATCAATTCATAATCACTCATCTTCTTACCTACTCTTCTTGGCGAAATACCAAACGTCCTAAATGAGATTCAATAACTGTTTTGGTAACTCTTTGATAGTGAGCGATAATTTGTTGCCAACTCATATCCATGGCAATATCTAAATCCATTGTCCAAGGCTCACCATAAGGATGGTTAAAAATAATTTTTCCACCAGACCAAAAATTATCTACTACATCAATAATTAAGTTTTTGATAATATCTACTTGAGAAGCTTTAGACCACCATTTTTCAGCAGGAGTTTTAAAGTTTTCATTTAATAGATACTCATCTTTCCAGCCAATGGGTTTCCACTGTTGATAAAAAGCTTTAATTAACAATTGATTTGGCTCAATAATTTCCCTTTCTTGAGTTTGTAGCCAATACCAATAAGAAACAATCGCTTGAAATCTCGCTTCTAGGTCATAGTTACAGCTTTCTATCAAATCTGTTACCTCTTCGTTAGCTAAATCTATACCGATAGCTACTAAAGCCTTTTTATACTTGAGAAAAATGCAAGTTTCTTCATAACTAAGCATTATGTACCCCCACTATCTAGATATTCTTGGCTAATTTTCACTGCCAAAACCTCTCCTAAATTGTCCGTAATTACGTCGAATTTATTGTTGATGATGATTTGAGAGGTGAGTTCTTTTCTAACAATTGGGTCAGTTAAAAGCTCGTTAATCTCATCAATAGACATTTGATTGATATGAGTTTGGCGATTCATTTGCTGCTTTCTTAAAGCTTCTGACTCGGCTCGTGCCTCTGCTTCTGCTTTTTCTGATGACACTTTCGGCATAGCTAAGCCAAAACCCTTGACCTTACTCTGAGATAACAATTCCTTAATAGTCAGAGGTTGATTATCTTCAGTCCAGGGGTCAGATATAGGTGGTTCTGATAATTGGTTCGATAAAGGTTCTACACTTTCTAGCTGAGGATTTATAGCAGCTTCAATAGCAGCTTGAGAAGTACTATTAACCGCCATGATTTTCTCACCAGCTTCTTCAGCTTCTTCAATAGATGGCTCAATTCTTTCTCTAGTCCAGACAGGAGTACTTGGATTACTTACTCCCAGAGCGCGAGCGCGTTCTACTTGTTCGGATACATTCACTACACTGCGTTTAAATTGCCCCCAGAAGGCTTTAGCTTGCCGAGGCTTATTCAGTATCCTAAAAACTTCATTACGGGTTTGTTCGTCACTTTGCGTGTTATTTCCTGCCTTGATTTTCTCCGTTAGGTACTCGATAAACATCGGATAGGGAACACCAGGCTCGATTTCCCACTCTGGTTTAGTGGATGCCCCTATCGGTAAACCAGCTAGAAAATCATCCCAATAACTATGGGGAATACCGCATCGCAACTGTCTGATAATGACTTGAGCTAATCCTTGGGGAGAATGAGCATTAGCTACTATAGGCAAAGCTTGAATTAAGGCTCGATAAAACCGCTTAAACTGTCCTTCATCTTTCCAAGGGGCTTTGTCTTTTCGTTTAGGTTTAGTTCCTCTGGGAGTTTTGGGCTTGACTATAGATTTAGTTGCTGATGCTATCTGTACAGTTTCTTGTACAGTTGACCGTTCTTGTACATTTTCTTGTACAGCTAGCTCATTAGTATCTTTATACTGATTGATGTTTTCTTCAACATCCTCGGAAATAGTGTCTTGTTCGATTACTTTGTAGCTAGCCTTATTTGTTTCTTCTTGACTAGTAAGTAGTTCAGGATTACTATCTAACTCTTTTTCTTGGGTATCTGCTTTAAATATTTCCCACTCACAAGGGAGGGTAGGGTGGGATTGATCTTTGGTTTTGTTTTCTATGGAAGTATTCTTTGATCTGTTTTGGGGACAGTCACAAGACTTAGTATCTTGAAAAGCCTCAATACTTAGTTTTGTGGAATTCTCAAAACGGACGTTTTCAGTACTTTCAGCGTTTTCTTTGTTTTCTACCTGTTCTATCAGTTCTTGCAATCTATCATAATTCAAACTGTAATAATAAGTCTGATTTTTTGGTTGCCACCAAAAGCGATCGCCGTTTTGAATTTGATGTTTAGTAAATAATTTCTCTCGCCTGATAAGTCCTTTTCTTAGTAAAGAGGCGATCGCACCTCGAAGCTTCCATTCAGTAAAACCAATCAAAGCTTCACTGAGCCATTCTCGAATCGGTTTATAAATCCAACGAATACCATCGATGACTACACCATATTCGGAATAACACCAGTAATGAAGCTGCTGCAAAATTCGAGCTTCAATATAGTTGTTGTCTAAAAGAGCGACAAACGAGTTAGAAAGAACAGTGGTATCGAACTTGGATTCTAAACTTTTTACCTTGATGACTGGAATGTTAAAGATGGTGGACTGCATTATTCTTCACCCCCATCATTGTTTAAGGAGTTAGAGACAATCCCCAGGTCAAACTTGGTTTGTAATTCTTCAATTTTCAGAATTGTCTCGTTAGTGGAGATAGCGCTCATTTTTCATCTCCTCCAGCGACTTTTTGGTTATCAGTTCGGACAGGTATAGGAATATGTGTCATGATTAGATTAAGTAATTTAACTGTTGCCCCGACCAAAACCTTTAGGTCAGGGCTGTTTTTTGAGAGTAGAGGAGGCTGACTTGTTAGTTTTGTTCCCACAAGTGCAACGAAAGCCCAAACTTAGCGGAACACCTCCTCAGTGCAGATGCTTCTGAGTTAGAATATGCATCTCCAAATCCGTCTACTTGTGAATCTTCGTTACCGATGGCGCAACGAGTAAAATCCCCTTCTGCTGCTTTGATAGTTAATTTCCCAATTACGGCAATCTTTGTTCCATCAAAAGTAGTCTCTACCTGAAAATCCCAACCAGGAGCATAGTAATCCAGTAGTCTTACGTATGTCATCCAGGGTAAATAATCGACTTCCCCAGTTTTGACTAACTTCCCGTTTCTTCGACTGTGTAGCGTTACTTCTTTCATGTTGAATAATTAGTCAATTAATCTTTCCAGAGCCGACAAAAGGAAGCAGTATCAGTTCTGCTTCCTTGTTTTCTAGAACGGTTGGTCTATGCGAGGGCGATATTTCCGTTGTAGTACCGAGCAATACCAGCTAGATATCCTTCTCGATAGGGTAATTCACTCCAATATTTCTCCTGGGGGGGTTCGTTTAACAGCCCGTCCCAGTTGCCGTAGGACTCTAGTTCTGTGTTCCTGTTTGCAATCTCATTAATTGCGTCGAGGTCTTGTTTTTCTCTTTTCTCTTGTTCTACACTTAAATAAAAATCAATCATTTTGATTTACCTCAATTTGATTTTGGTTTCAGGCGATCGAGCAGCTGACAACTTGAGCGATCGCCTTTTAAACACAACTCAATTATACCATTATTTGACTGTAATACAGTCATTACTTTGCAAACTGCTTAGTAAAGTTTCTCTTAACTGGTGGTATACTAGCAATAGAGAGGTTTTAGACATATGGCTAATTCAAATCCCAAAACAGATCATTTATCAAAATATCCGAAAATAGCACCTGAAGGTTCGGCTAAATATCCAGTGCAAGTAAGAGTTCCCAAAAATCACTACGATGCTTGGATGAAGATACCAGCAAAGGTTAGGAACGAATCATTAAGAAAATTGATTGCTCAAAAAATAGAAGAATATTCTGTCTCTGCGTAAAACTCTACGTAAAACTCTACAAGTCATATGTTTTTGATACTCCGACTTATTTAAGTCGGTTTTTTGTGGCGGTAAAGGGCTATCTGGATTTTTTCGTCGTGTAATGTTACTTCTTTCATGTTGACTGTTTATTCAACTAGAGATTTGAGATGAGAAAAGCAACCAGAGTTCAGACAGGTAGTACGGAAAGTCTTAGAGCTAAAATCAGCTTGAAGTTACACGAAAGGAATTACATTGATTTTATAGTAGACAATTTAAGTTAGTTCAAAAAAACTCTAAAAAAGTGTTCACTAATTATACGACCAGTTTTTTGAGAGATAATTACTGCTTTTGGGTCGAATTATACGCTCAGTTAGCCAAAACTAGACGTACAAGTTCTGTTATACGTACAGTTTGGAGAGTAATTCTAGTTGAATAATTCTAATTATACGCGCAGCGTTGTTTCTTGTCCGATTGCTGTCGCAACGCCAAATAGCATAGACTATTAGCAGTTGGGGGACTTATCAGAACATTTGATGCGCCGATAACTCCTGTTTTCTCTCGTAGCTAATTAGCGATACTTATAAGCCTTATGTAGCAGGGTTTTTGGCTATTTTTGTGCTTCCCGTTCACGGAATTATCGGTACTTCATTTTCCGAAGAAGAGTCGGAAAGCTCTATGAATAAGATGGGACTATAATCCAGCTCCAAATTCATTCAAGGAAATCAGAATAAACTTATGTAACATTTAAGTTTTCACACAAGTTTCTCATAATCTTTGTCTAGTTTAAATGAAGCAGTTAAATCAAGATAAAAAGTATAAATGGGGTTGAGCCGAGATACGAATCCTGTTGGCGAAAGTAATCTTTGCCGAAACTGATAGTACTACAATAACAAGACGGAGTAATTTTAAGGCTCATTTTTCAGTCTAAAAGTTAGCTGTAAGGATTCTAAAAATAAAAGCACAAGAGCTTTTGTTTAAATGTTCTACTTTGAATATCCAGTTTTTGCTCACTTAGAGACAGTTCAAGTAGCTTGCCACTTGAATGGTTGCTTTGAGTTCATCTAGTCTCGTAATTCTTAACACTTGTACTATACTACGAGTTCGGACTCGGTTTTGGCAACAGAACCCTCATAACGACTTAAAGAATTACTGCACAACAAAGGAAAGTCGAAAGAGTCGAAGAAGCCAAAATTTAAGCTTGACTATAGCGTCAATCAGAATCAAGTAAAAAGAAAGCGTCGTCATAAATCAACAGGGCGTCGTCGGCAGGAGCAGAAGTTAAACTTGGTCAGTGCAGAAGAAGCAGTTTATCCGCCCACAGTCAAGCCAGAACGCTGCATTGTCAAGGGTCAACAGTACGCTTGGAGAATTCTGTCAGGGAAAGCCAAGTACGTATGCTACCAGCTCTATGGTCTGGAGGATGACCAAGAGTTGCCCAAGGTGCCAGGTCTTCGCAATAGTCGGAGTGAATATGGTCTGGAAATAATCCTGATAGTGGCCTTTCTGCACTATTGGATAGGTATCTCCTTGGACAATGTCTGCGATGTGCTCTGTTTTTTTACGGGCTTGTCGTTGCCGAAATCCCAAGCAGATTCGTTATTAAATCAGTTGAGTCAAGATTGGTCAGAGCAGTACGAGACAATTGCTGAGCTGCTAGCGCAGCAACTGATTATCTATATTGATGAGACAGGATGGAAAGTTGGGAAGCAATCTTGTTACACTTGGGCTTTTTCTACGGCCATGCACGTCTTGTTTCGCTGTGGGGTAGGTCGAGGTAAAGCAGAGGCCCAAAAGATCCTCGGAGAGAAGTTCAGGGGAATCGGGGTAACGGACGATTATGGAGCTTACAAGTATCTGTTCAACCAACACCAACTTTGTTGGGCCCATCTGCTGAGAAAAGCCATCAAGCTAATGCTTCAGCATCCCGCTCGACAGGAGTATAAAGATTTTCTCGATGAACTTTATGACATCTATCAACAGGCAGTCCGTTTTCAAAAAGACCGACGACTGACTGTGGGTCGAAAAGCTAAATCTCAGCAACTACAAGCGCGAATTAGGGAACTATGTCTAAGAGAGGGAGAGACGATCGAACCAGAACGGACTCTTGCCCATGAGGCCAGCTTTATCCGCTTGCAAAATGACTGAAAGCGTTGATTTATTGCTCGTTATTCAAGCAAAAACTACACCAATGAGTGCTACCAAACTCAACCCCCAAAATGACCAGTCTAAATTATCGACCGATCTCGTTTAGTAGTAGCGAGCGCTAAAAAATCTCAAAGTTTGTTATAAATTTGTATCTTTTTTGTGTCTTTTTTAAACCCCCTCATAAATAGAGAGAGATTATGTAGGTAAGAAGAATAATTGTCACAAAAAAAAAACACACGTTGCCTAAAAATGAAGATGTAGTGCTCAGTAATAAGCGCAAGAGGCAAATTTTAGATTTCTTCGTTGGCCAATCGAACTTATTCTTTTTTCTTAAACATTTGCTCGTCTTACTTAACAGTCTGGCTTAATCATCAAAGCCAAATCATGAATGGAAACGCCATACCAGTAATATTCTTTGACCTTGGAAACATTTAAATAACAAGGAGCTCAAACTATGCATACCTGTCACAATCCAATTCATTGTTTCCTGCCACCTTACGTACTCGAGCATTTAGCCGAGTCTGACGAGCCTGAAATCCGCCGCTTAGCAATTGAAGCGATCGCGGCGGCGGCAGAAGCGCGTGCGGTGCGGGTTACCCTGGCCACTATGCCGATGATGGCGGCCATACCCTCTCCTGGGGCTACCAAGCATCGTCTCATATACGACATGCAAAATCGGCGATTTCAGTTTTTCCTGCCGGGAACACTTATCCGTTCTGAGGGTGAGCCCCCAGTTAGCGATGAAGCTGTCAATGAAGCCTATGATTACTCAGGGGTGGTCTACGATTTTTACGAGGCAATTTTCGGACGCAACTCCCTGGATAATCGGGGCATGTCACTAATTTCTAGCGTGCATTTCGGCAGGAGATACAATAACGCTTTTTGGAATGGAGAGCAGATGGCTTATGGTGATGGAGATAGCCGAATTTTTGTCAGATTCACCAAAGCTTTGGACGTAGTGGGTCATGAGCTCACCCATGGTGTCATTACCCACGAAAGCAACCTCGTCTATCGTGACGAGCCTGGGGCACTCAACGAACATTTTGCTGACGTTATGGGAGCCTTGGTCGAGCAATGGTACCTCAAGCAGACTGCTGACGAAGCTGATTGGCTAATTGGCGAAGATATTATGGGTCCTGAGGTTGAGGCCAAGTGTCTGCGCACCTTTAAAGTCGAAAAAGCTTACGAAAACGATTCTCTTCTCGGCACCGACCCCCAACCCAAACACATAAGAGACAAATACACTGGCTCTGAAGATTACGGCGGCGTGCACATTAACTCGGGTATCCCCAATCACGCCTTCTATCAGGTTGCTAATGAATTGGGAGGTTATGTCTGGGAAAAAGCTGGCAAAATCTGGTACCAGACTCTGAGAAATCTCAATCAATTTAGTCAGTTCCAAGATGCCGCTCGAATGACCTACCAAGTTGCTGGTGCAGATTACGGTCTTGGTAGCTTAGAGCAGCAGGCTGTCAAGAAGGGATGGGATACTGTGGGCATTACTGTTTAGGAGTCAGAAAAATTATGTTTGTAGGAAAACTGGTTACTCTAACGGCCGGTCTGGCACTCGTCTTTTTGTCAACTCAACTCTCCTCTCTGTCAGGTTGGGATTCCAGTCTAGCAGAGAACTTCTTTCCCTACAAACTACTAGTAATCAATCCAGCTAATCTCACGGTTGTTTTAGCAAGTCCTGAGAAGAGGGCCAACTTAAAATTCAGCAACCTGGGTTGGGTACCAGGGTGTTTGTCTTGGCTATCTTTAAGAAATGAGCGTTCTATCAGTGAGGTTTCCCCCCCTATGAAAATTACGTTTCGTCAATCGGGAGGATATGCAGGCTTGATTATGGGCAGTGAGATTAATACAGATTCCCTTTCTGCTGAGGAAGCAGCTAAATTACAGTCGCTAGTCAAACAGAGCGGTATTTTACAAGCTCAAACCAAACAAACATCCAACGTCGCCGATCTCTTGAACTATGAGATTACTATCGAAACCAAGGAGGGCATTCACCAAGTGTCATTTGACGATCTGAGCCTACCCGAGAGTGCTGTACCTCTGCTGGAGTATCTCCAAGAGCGGGCGAAACCCCTGCGGTGAGAAAAGCGAGCGCGCACCCTAGGCGTATGGCTGTTGAACTAAGTCGAACAGCTTTACGCCTTACAGGCAAGTTTAAACGAAAAAGCTATTTGAGGAGGACATCAGCCATGGAAGCTAAATTTAAATTTAGACCAATTCACTTTAATTGGGTCGCTATCCATCCCAAACCTATTGGTGTCATTCATGTTATTGGCGGTGCCTTTTTTGGCACCTTTCCCACTATTTTCTATCGCTATCTTCTCAGGCGATTGTTCGAGCGAGGTTATACAATCATTGCTTTGCCTTTTAGATTTACGTTCCGCCATTGGTCGGTAGCAATTGGCTTAGTTAAAGAGCAAAACGAACTCCGAAAAGCAATTGCCGCAGAAGCCAAGCGATTGGGTTACGAATACAAGATATACGAGTCGGAACCGACTGCGGAAAAACCCAATCATTTTTGGCTCGCTCACAGTGTGGGATGCAAATATATTGCCCTTCTAGAACTTTTGTCCGATTTAGAGAACCGAGAGATTAAAGACGTTTTGGGAGGCTGTGTGGGTACCGACCAATATCAGCAGATTGAAAATAGTCTGAGGGGAGTTGCTCTCAAAGATATCTCCCTCAAAAATCAACCCTCATTACTGTTAGCACCTGTTATTGCTGGGATTGAAAGTGCAGTGCCTTTTCGTCCCCTAGCAGAATTAGTCAAAAAACTCGGTCTCGATGTCCAGCCCAATGTCAAACAAACTCGCTGTTTGATCGATAGGAGCGATTTATTCAATCTCACAGCGGCGATCTCTTTCAGCCAAGATAAGATTGCCTCAAATAAAGAGATAGATTCTGAAGGCGAACCGAGGGGCACGGTAGAGTGGCTGCAAAAACACGTATCCTCGGTTAAATTTTCCGAGCTGACCAACCGCAAACATCTGGCTCCTCTCGGTTTCCGCCACGGAGATAGTCAGCTGGCCGAGCAAGTAATTAAATTGCTGAGAGTAGAGACGGGCGCAGCTGGAAAGTGCGTTGACTTACTAAGAAGAGGGGAGACTGTTAGTGAATTAGAGCGATTCCAACACCATTAAAATATTTTGGCGAATGATTTGTTGCTGCTTTTCTCGGCTAATTTCTGGCTGATTATCTCCTTCCTGTAACTTATTAGCATAATAAAATTGTGTGTGGTTCCCCCCTTCAATGGGAACATATTTCGTTGTCGGGGGCAGTAAGGGTTTAGCCTTGTCAATTTCATCTAAGGTAGTCAGGCCATCGACAGTACCGTAAATAGAGGTGACAGTGAAGGGGTCGTCACTAACATCCCCCTCTAAGAACCCAGAGCGCTCGGAAGGATAGGAGGCTAGCATCACTAAACCTCTAAGTTGCTCCTCTGGTTTGACATGCTCGTTGGCATAGGCTGCTGCTACCATACCCCCTAAAGAATGGCCAGCTAAAGCCCAGACATCAACTTCATTACGCCAAAAGCGTTTCACATCGTCGGCTAAGTCGACATCGGTCAGACTCAGTTCGAGAGGTGGTGTCGTAACGGCGGCATAATAACCATGCTCGGCCAAAGTCCGGGTAATCGGGGAATAAGCCTTGGGAGCAACAAACGCGCCTGGATAAAGGATCAACCCTTTCTGGCTCTGGTTGACTAGAGGTTCAAAGCCAATGAATAGGGAACGAAATAACCAGTTTCGCTTGCGAAACACGCGGACTCGCTCGCTGGAAGTCATCGCCTCCTTGACAGCATCAATGTCTGCTGTGACTAATTCCTCGCTAAACAAAGGTATATAAGCCTTTGAATAACCAGCAAGCTCTCGGAGGCTAACATTAATATCTTTAATAATTGACATATGAATCTTAGTAGACGATTTCTCGGCAATTTGTTTTCCCCAAATCAGAACTCAATGATGCCTACTCGAGTTACATTCTCACAGTTGTTTAACAAATCTTCCGGGGT
>JASJDI010000188.1 GCA_030065155.1 Xenococcaceae cyanobacterium MO_188.B29 | reverse complement strand
AATGTTTCAACTGATTCAACAATTTCTATTTTAAGTTTTCCTGTCACTTTTGTTGCTTTTCTTGGTTTTTAAATCAAGCGCGATCGCACTATTGTATTTATAGCATATCTAAAGTGATTTGATATTACTATCACTTTTACCTGGGGATAGGTTTGGGTAAAGCTATGGATTTGAGTAATAATATTAGCTCGTTGTTGGGGCTCGAAAACCTCATCTAAACCATCAAATAAAACCCTGACTTCCCCTTGTTTAAGTCTTTTATCTAATTCATTTTGATTGAGATGACAAACCCAGTTACTACCCTTGTGAATAAATTCCAGAAAATTATGACATCTTTGTTGAGCAAAATCTTGAATATAAGTTCTTAGTTCAATTAATAAAGTAATTGGATGAGAAGGTAATTCTTTGATAGGTAACTTTGCCCATTCTACTGCTAAATATTGCAACAAAGTAGATTTTCCCGAACCAGGATCGCCTAAAATGACTAAGTATTTATATTTATCGTCTGCAATGACTTCTAAAACCGACCTAATTTGCTGACTGGTATAAGCTCTTTTGTAGCGTTCTAACTCTTCTTGGCTAATTTCTTTCTCTAGCTCTCCCTGCTCTTTGAGTTGATGCTGTAACTCTTTAGGTAGCTCGTATACTTGCGGTAAATATTCCTGGCATTCTCTAACGTTTTGGGGAATAAATATCTGATAGATTTTTAATTCTTTATCATAGATATAACCACTACTATCAAGACTTTCTAACTTGAGATTGCCATATTTTTCGAGGATGGTTTCTTGATATTTAACTAAATCAAAATTTGTTTTAATCCCTGCTAACTGTTCTAAACTATCTGTAGCCTCTAGCTGAAGCTGAATCTTGAGTATTTCTCTTAATTCATCTGATTCTTGGTAAATAGCTTTAACTTTCTTGAGATATTTTTTGCTTAATCTATTCCAGTCAAAATCATCGGGTAAGGCTAATAAATTCAGCTTTT
The DNA here is from genome assembly GCA_030065155.1 of Xenococcaceae cyanobacterium MO_188.B29. Classification (GTDB taxonomy): domain Bacteria; phylum Cyanobacteriota; class Cyanobacteriia; order Cyanobacteriales; family Xenococcaceae; genus JASJDJ01. The sequence continues at coordinate 12,866 of JASJDI010000188.1, read as the reverse complement.
CCCAAGTTTCTTTGAGAGTTTTTGTATCTAAATACGAACAATCTTCCTGAAAAGGACTACCCAAAACCTGACGGACAGACCTTTCTTTGAGTAATTGTTTAATAGACTGAGTATATCGTGCGATCGCCTTATTATCTAGATCGGCATCATCTAAACAATCTTGTACTATTTCCAAAAATCCTTTAATTGCCTTACCTGCTGCAATATCTAAAGGTTCTCGATGAATTCGACTTAAAAATCTGCTATAACCTACTGAAGAACCTGCGGATAATCTTTCTTTAAAAAAATCCTTGACCCAATCTTCTGTGGCATCTGTGGTTAATTCTTTTAGTTCCTGATATAAATCTTGGAGAATTGGTTTAAAGATTAATCCCGCAGCACTGGTAACTCCCCAAGCAGTTAACAAATCAATCATATAATTAAACTGATCTCAAGCTATCAATGAAGCTTTTGACGAAATTGATCCGAAATAGTTTCCTAAATTCCCAAAGAAAGAATAACGTGATTTATTTCTTTATCCTCCAGGATTTAGAGTAGACAATTTGTTGGTAGTTTATTTATATATCATATAGGCTGGGCTAGCCTTGCTTGGACTGGGAGCTAACTCCTGTAACAATCTTCTTCCTTTAGCAATGCAAGGAGCTAGAGCATAGAAATATCAAAATATGACAATTTACCATTAACCATGAACTATCAACCATCAACAAATGCTTCAGTAGTTGAAATTAAAAACTTAGGACATTTTTTTGGTGAAGGAAAATTACGCAAACAGATATTATTTGATATTGATTTAACGCTTCGCTCAGGAGAAGTGGTTATTATGAAAGGGCCTTCTGGTTCAGGAAAAACCACACTCTTAACTTTAATGGGGGGATTACGTTCAGCCCAATCTGGAAGTCTTAAGGTTTTAGAACAAGAATTAGTAGGAGCAAAGAAAAGAAAGTTAGTTGAAATCAGAAAAAATATTGGTTATATTTTTCAATCCCATAATTTGTTAGAGTCCCTTACTGCCAGACAAAATGTGCAAATGTCTTTGGAATTACATAAAGGATTTTCTACTCAAGAGATTAAAGCTAAATCGATCGCGATCTTAGAAGAAGTCGGATTAGGAGAACATGTCAATTATCATCCTCATAACCTATCAGGAGGACAAAAACAAAGAGTTGCGATCGCTCGTGCTTTAGTTTCTCACCCTAAAATGGTACTAGCAGACGAACCCACCGCAGCTTTAGATAGTAAGTCGGGTAGAGGGGTAGTAGAATTGATGCAAAAATTAGCTACTGAACAAGGTTGCACTATTCTAATTGTTACTCACGACGATCGCATTTTAGACGTAGCCGATCGCATTGTTGAGTTGGAAGATGGAAGAATTACGAATCAATTGACAATAAATAATTGATAACTTTGGGTTTAGATTGACTGGGGAACACCAGTTACCGCAGCGCGAAGTTGCGGTGAAGTACTTGCGGTGGGAGGGTTCCCTCACAAGGGTAGGTTTTTAACAAAGAGGCGAGTGCTTACTATAATCTGAACGAAAAAATCAGCATTTCTCCCTTGTCTTCCTTGTCCTCCTTGTCTCCCTCTCTTGGTCGGCTTGCTCTAGGTGAGGAAACCTCACCGAGTTCCGACCGCTTGTCTTGATTTTAGGCTTAAATGTAAAAAGTCTACCCTTGTAAGAAGGGGGGGTGTCCCCCAGAAGCGACCGCACGAACCCGCAGGGCGGAGTAACGGTGACTTCTCCAAATAATAATTTTACTCGACATTATTAATACCCAAATTCTAGAGCAGAAGAATTATAAGTACTAAAATCAGGATACCTAATTTAGAAGGTGGTTTTTCTTTTGAAGTGACAACTTTTGGAGTCTGAGATTGATTTGGTCGTTCATGTTGGAGTTGAGCAATATAAAATTTCTGCTCTAGAAAAAAGTTAGTTGAAGTTAATAGTTCTTCAGTCCCAATCATTGCCTTTTTCCTGGTGGTTGAAGTTCCTCTGTTATGATTGTGGGATGGTTTTTGAGGAAATAACAGAGGAAAAATTCAGGTATTTTTTCAGGTATTTTGGGAGCAAAGATATTAGCTCTCTTGCAAAAGTCTTAATTAAACGGCTAGGAAAGATAAGGGAGATAAGGGAGACAAGGTGACAAGAGAGAAATTTATAGCGATTAGACAAAAAAACTTCTTTGTAGCTAATCATCATCCCGCTCAAAAAATTATTTATGCAAGAGATGCCATGAACTAGCCTTCACAACCCAGGTATGAAAATAATTCATTCGGAACTTCAGCAACTCCTTCGGTGCGCTTGTGAATACGCCTAAGATATGCGATTCGGTCGCACCGCTCCTGAACTTCTATTTTCAAGACAGGTCTATTTAAGAAATAATATAAAAGGTGAGTTAGTTGACATTATTAGTTGCAAGACTTCCTCACCTAATTATTAGAACGATCTAACTACTGGCAAATATTCTTCTTCTCAAAGCTCGTATATAAAGGAATACTGGAAATTGATAGTATTCCAGTATTAACCAAATTAGACAAATCAAATGGGAAAGAAAAGTTAATCCCGTCCAAATATAGGGCAACAAATATAGACGACTGTCAGGCAGAGGAGGAAATAAATAAGCTCCCAAACCAATAATTGATGTGGGTAATAGGACAAAAACCAATCCAGCGATCGCATAACCCCAACCTAATTCGGCTCCTTCTTTTTGCACTCCTTTCCAGTTTTTTCCATTCCACCGCCAACTCAAAGGAAGCTGACTATCAGCCATTTGGAGAATCTGTTTATCAAAATTGGTCGTAAAAATATGTTGGCAGAAGTTACAGGCAAAAGTTTCCATTAAAGGCATACTATTGATTTCCCCATGACGGCAAACTGGACAAGGATAGATACCTTTAGAGTCGAAGCGATCGCTGAAATTCTTATCTTTGAGCATAGTTCGGAATTGAGGATTGAGACTAGCAATAATTTCAGATTATTAATTTATTATTAGGACAATCCCAAGAAACGTGGGCGTAATTTGATATTAATCTTAATTACTGCTTGGGGAGTATGCAATTTTTTTTGGTATTTCTTCACCAATCATCATCCTCTTCTTCTACTTGCCTCTCTAGCAAAGATACGGCTAAGGCGATCGCTTTTTTTACTCCTTCTTCCGATTCTTGTGCCAATGCCGTTTTGATTGGTTCAATAGTGTTGCGATCGCCTATTTTCATTAAAGCTAAAGCTGCTGATTTGCGAGTTTCTCCTTCTGGATGGTTAAGTAACTCAATCAATTGTGGTATTGCTGGTTGATAAGTTAAATTGCCTAAAACTGCTGCTGCTTCACTACGTACATTAGTATTAGTATCGTTCAGAGATTTTACGATTAAATCAAGGGCTTTTTCTTTTTCTGCTTCCTCTTCTTCTTGTTCGGCAATTTTGGCGATCGCCCCTACTATAGCAGAACGTACTTCGGGGGATTCAGAGTTAATAGCTTGATATAAATGTTTTTTCCCTTCTGTACCAATAAATGCCAATGCCCATGCTGCATGACCCTTGGTAGTTTCTGGGCTTTCCGCAGATTCTAAAATTTCTAGTAGAGGTAAAACTGCTGCTTCTCCTGTTCTGGCTAATGCACCAATAGAAGAACCTTTAACTACGGTATCTTCATCGTTTAACAGAGCATAAATTAAATTGGGAACTGTACTAGGATCGCCAATTAAAGTCAGAGTTTTTGCAGCAGCACGACGGACAACTACGTTAGGATGATGAGCTAATGCTTCTAACAGAAAAGGAACAGCAGGTTTACCTACTTCACCAAGGGCTTCAGCAAAACCCAATCTCACCATTCCTCTTGTATCTCCTAGCCCCTCAACCATCTGTTGGATAAGCTCATGGTTATTGGTATCAAAAGTTTGTTGTGCTATTTGCCCGTTAACCTTTACTAGGAGTGCATCAGTTTCTTCATGAGATAGAAGCGAACCATCTCCAGATTGGGGTTGAGAGTTAAGCATAATTAGTCATTAGTCATTGGTCATTAGTTAGCTTCAGTTAGAGTAGCCTTTTGTTCTCTAAGCTTTTCCAGAGTAAGATCTATTTTAGCTAGTTGAGGTTCTAATTGTGCTAAAGCAGTTTTTTGAGGGAGTTTAGCCTTTTTGGCTGCTGCCATGGTTTCATTGAGTAGACGTTCTCTATATTGTTCAAATTCGGTAATTACTGCTGCTATTTCTTCTGCGGTAGCTGGCTTATTGGTAGATTGTGAAGCTTCGGTCATCTTGGTTTCTTTTCCTAAAGTATTATAGCTAAGTGTTGATTTTAGGCATTTAGTTTAATTTTCTCATACTGAGGGTCTGTATAGAAATCTTGCCCTAGATATTGGTCTGTTTCAAGTAGGGAGTAGGGAGTAGGGAGTAGCTCTCAAGTGTATGTTTTTAATAAAGTCGAAAATCTTAACTACAATTAGAACGAAAGAATGGGCTTTTCCTCCTCTGTCTTGGTGGACATTCTTGAACGAGTCGCTCATGGTGAAGCAGTTGCAGTGGGCGGGTTTCCCGACTTGAGCAAACTGCTGAACCCGAAGGGGGGAAACCAACGCCAGTTCCCTGCGACGGGAAACCCGTCTTCAGGACTGGCTCCCCAAGACCGCGCTCGTCCGCTTCCCTTGCGTCTTTCGCCGACGCGGTGAAGCAGTCCGTTGGGCGGGTTTCCAAGGGGCTGTGGGCGGAACCTGCGTCCGCCCTTTATAAGCCCCGTCGACTTGAGCAAACTGTTGAACCCGAAGGGGCTTCCACCGCTGCTTCCTCCGCTCCCTCTGCCTCCTCTGCCGATCTCAACCGTTAAATCTTAAAATCATACCCCTGAAAGGTAGGGAGTAGGGAGGTCAAAGAAAAGTAATTATTGTTAGGATTGTTCCAGTATATTGTTATATAGCAATTTCTGTAGTCATGAATTAGCTTCATTCTTTTTGGCTAATAGCTAACAGCTAAAGGCTAACAGCTTTTAAGTTATTTCTCCTTCACCTAAAAAAATCATGTTTGCTCTTACTCAAAATACTTCCCGTCAAAGAGAAATTGCTGAAGTTGTTCTTCGCAATGGTTGGGACTATATGCGGGGATTAATGACTGGTAGTAAAGCAGACGAACCTCGTTTGCCAACTCCTAAAGTTTTTCGCAATATTTTGATTGAACTAGGGCCAGTGTATGTCAAACTAGGTCAACTTTTGTCTACTCGTCCAGATCTTTTATCAGGAAAATATATAGATGCATTAACAGACTTGCAAGGAAGAGTTCCCGCAGTTGCTTGGAGTGAAGTAGAAACTCTAATTAGACAGGAATTATCTCGACCTTTAGAAGAACTTTTTATTAATATTGAGCAAGAAGCGATCGCAGCAGGTTCGATCGGACAAGTTCATCGTGCTACCCTCAAAAATGGCGAACAAGTTGCCCTCAAAGTACAACGTCCTGGAATTGAGCAAGTAGTAGAGCAAGATATTGCTTTAATTAAAAACCTAGCAGAGTTAGTTTCTCTGACTGATTTTGGTAAAGATTATGATATTGTTGCCCTAGCAGAAGAGTTTACCAGTGCTTTAGAAGCAGAACTTGATTTTACTAGTGAGGGTCACTATACAGAAACTTTGGGGCGTAATCTTTCTAGCAGTCGTTGGTTTGAACCTAAACAATTGGTTATACCTAAAGTATATTGGGAAGTAACTAGCCCCAAATTATTAACCCTTGAATGGTTAGAAGGAACTCCTATCCTAGAAGCTAAATTACCTCAAGCCAGAAATAATCAGGATATTTATAGCCAGCGTCAAGCAATTACTACTTTACTTTTTCGCGCCTTTTTTCAACAAATTTATCTTGATGGTTTCTTTCATGCCGATCCTCATCCAGGGAATATTTTTTATCTTCAGGATGGTAGAGTTGCTCTGCTTGACTGCGGTATGATCGGTAGGCTAGACCCTCGTACCCAGCAAATTCTGACAGAAATGTTGCTGGCAATAGTAGACCTTGACGCTCAAAGATGTAGCCAATTAACTTTAGAATTAGCAGAGGCTGGTCAGCCAGTTAGTATACAAAAACTAACCAATGACTACGATCGCATGCTCCGCAAATATTATAACCTCAGTCTTGAAGAGATTAATTTTAGCGAAGTATTCTATGAAATTCTTCAATTAGCCCGTAATAATAAAATTCGCTTACCTGGAAACCTGGGTTTATATGCTAAAACCTTGGCTAATTTAGAAGGGGTTTCTCGTGGTTTTAATCCAGAAATTAATCTGCTTGAGCAAATTAAACCTCTAATGGCAGATTTATTTAGTCGTCAACTCTTTGGGAAAAGTCCTTTAGAAACATTTTTGCGTACGGCTCTCGATCTTAAAAGTTTATCATTGCGATCGCCTCGTTTAACAGAACTATTTTTAGATCGAGTAACCTCAGAAACTCTCAAGTGGAATATCAATGTACCCGATCTAAAACCTCTGCGTCGTAGTATCGATGACTCCGCTAATCGTCTTTCATTTAGTATTGTAGTTGGCTCTCTGATTATGGGTGCAGCAATTATTTCTACTGGTTCACCCACTCCGCAAATATCTCTGATCAGTAATGTTTTATTTGCTGCTGCTAGTTTTCTGGGCTTGTGGCTAATTGTGAGTATTCTTAGATCTGGGCAATTTAAGTAAATTTATTTAATCTACGTTTCTTAACCTTAACATTACCTCATGTTTACATATTGGTAAATCAGGTATCTTATTCTAGAAATATTTGCCTAAATTAGCCCACAAGAGAACACTTCCAGATAAGCAAGATTTATGAATTTAAAACGCCGTCGTTTTCTAACCTTTCTTGGTGCTGCTGCTGGTTCAGTTGCCCTTGAACCTGTCTTAGCGAACAATAACAAATATGCCTTATCTTTAGCTGATGAAACTGTTACTCAAGCATCAGTTAAGTCTTTAGCCAACTTGCCTAGTAGTCTTAACTTTACACCGATACAAATACCAATACCGTTAGACATAGACAACCATTCTCCTCAAGAACAAATATCAGCCTATAGTAGTTATGAAGTAAAAGACGACCTGGTATTACCAGAAGAATTCACTTACGATGTAATTGCTGCCTGGGGCGATCGCGTAGGGGATTCTCGTTTTGGTTATAACAATGACTATCTTTCTTTGATTGAAACTGCACCTAATGAAGGTTTCTTGACAATTAATTTTGAATATATCAGTGGTCAAACTTGGATGGAAACCTATCCCCTGGTGATAGGTAAAGAGTTACCCTTTGCTGAAGTCAAAACACAAGTTCAAGCAGAGGGAAAAGATGGAGAAATTGACGCTTTTACTATGTTAGATAGCAATCCTCTCAAAGCGCAAATTAAAGAAATTTCTAGAGAAGGATTAATCGATCAGGGTATGGGAGTCATTTCTGTTCGTCGTAATTCTGAGGGTAAATGGGAACGCACCTATGCTGATGTCGATCGACGTATTACAGGGATTTCTGGGTTAGACGATCCTAGTCAGTCCCTGAAGTGTACTGGTCCTGCTGTCGCAACATTTACTAAACAAAATAAACTGGGTTATGACGATGGGTTAGGCGATCGCATTATTGGGACTTTCCAAAACTGTGCTGGCGGTACTACTCCTTGGGGAACAGTGATGAGTGCAGAAGAAAACTTTCAAGACCAAGTCCCAGAAGAAGTTATGGCGGATGGTTCATCTTTTACCCCTTCCGCTAAAAGGTTTATTCTTAATGAGATAGAAGTGGATGGTAGGGCAAATGTTTTTGGTTTGGCAGGGAATAAATATGGCTGGATGGTAGAAGTCGATCCTGCTAACCCTAAAGATTACGGCACAAAACACACTTGGTTAGGACGCTATCGCCATGAAGCCTTCGGTATTCGCGCTGAAGCAGGAAAAAATCTTGCTGTCTATTCTGGTTGCGATCGTCGTGGTGGACATCTCTACAAATTTATCAGTGCAGAACCAATCAAAGACCCCAAAGACAAAGCCAATTCTCGTTTACTCGAAACAGGAATGTTGTATGGGGCAAAATTTAATCCTGATGGGACAGGAGAGTGGATTGCTTTAAATCCTCAAACTCTCATCGATCCAGTACTTCCTATTAATGTAGCAGGAGGAATGGTAACTCTACCTAACAGCGATCGTGAGGTAGGTGGAAAAATGGACATTAATCAAGAGTTTGATCTAGTTCGCTATAAACAACAATTTAAAACTTTAGGAGACATATATCAGGGCGATAGTAACCAAGAAAAACAAGGAGCAATTTTGATTGATGCTCATTTTGCTGCTAATGCTGCAGGTATAACTTGTACAGCCCGTCCTGAAGACACCATAGTAGATCGAGATGGTACACTCTATATTGCCTTTACTTCTGGTTCTCCTGGAGGTGATGGAGGTCCCGATCTCAGAATATTTAAAGGACCAGATGGTGAAACTCCCTATGAATATGGTTGGGTGATGAAATTAACAGAAGATAATGAAGATCCATCTGCCTTAACTTTTCGCTGGAGTAATCTGGCACTAGGAGGAGAACCAGCCAAAGGAGGTGCTGGCTTTGCTAATCCTGACAATATTGAAATAGACAAGTCTGGTAATCTCTGGATGGTTACTGATATGTCGACTAGCGTACAGAACAAAGCTGTACCAATCAGAACAGATAATGGTCAGCCTTTATCTGGTAAAGATTTAAGTGGAATATTTGGTAATAACTCAATCTGGTTTATCCCCACTACTGGAGATCTAGCAGGAGAAGCTTATCCCTTTGCCACGGGTCCTATGGACTGTGAATGTACAGGTCCATTTTTTACTCAAGATTGGTCAACTCTATTTTTATCTGTACAGCATCCAGGAGAGAAACATGGAATTCGTCAAGATATGGCATTAGAGGAGAGGGAGTTTGAGTTATTGACCACTGATGGTCAATCTTTCCGCCAAACACGTCAAGTTCCTTTGGGTTCTAATTGGCCTAACCTAACAACTAATCAGCCTCCTCGTCCTGCTGTTGTAGCAATTCGACGGCTAGATGGCAAAGCCATAAGCTAAAAAGAAATCAGTAGTTGCTTGAAGTAGCAGGCTTTCATTTTTCCTATTAGGTGTAATATTTCCCGTTTTGAGCTAATATCTTGGCGATGGCTCTTGACAAGCGATCGCCAAGATAGCAAGATAATTATCTCGATCGAGAGCGAGCCTCCTAATTTTCTAAGACACTCCTGAGCATCCAAGCTTTTTTCAGACAGATACTACTTCACCATTGGTAATTTTAATTTTCTCACCATCGAACTTGGTCAGCATAAAACCATCGAACCTTTCGTTATAGGTACGACTGTAATCCAATAGAATGCCAATCGCCTGGTCTTCTCCTACCAAAATTCCTTGAATGCCGTCCGAGCGATAGTGAACCCCAGCACCATCGCGCCCTAAAGTAATATTATTGGCGAGCTTATTAATCTCATTGCCGAGAGTTAGCTCTTCCCCCTGCCAAGGTTCTAAACTCGAACCATCGGCAATTGCCCGTACAGGGTTAGGAATGATGAAATCTTCATTAAAACAAGCCTTCAACATCGTGGCGCAAGCCCCAGCATTGGTTGCATGGGCAGCAGGAAATGAGGGATGGGTCGGACAACCTTCAGCGTAGGCTACAGGCAAGAGTCGAGTTCTATAAGTGGACATAACCCTACCCACCGCATCGGACTCTAAGATATCGGGATGAATGTCGTAGGATTTACTACCTTTAAGATGGTTCTCTATCCTTCCCGAAAAGACTTCGGGACGCAAAAATCGATGTACTAGCCACTTGTGATACCAAGCTCCTTTCTGAGCGACATTGGCTGCTTGTGCTACCATATGCAGCACATCTTTGTTGCCAAAAGTTACGCCACCAAATTGAGTTTCAGCACCGTGGTAAGGATTGGTTGGCGACATGGCATCCATGCCAAAGCTCAACATAATTAATGCAGCATTCATATAGGCTTGAAAGGTGAAGTCCTGGTGGACAAACTCGGCTAACTCGCGATTGCTAGAAATAAACCGTGGTTGCGAATCAAACTGGAGCGACCTTCCCGCTCCCATCCCCTGCTGACAAGCCAACCATTCCTGATAATCGGTTAAGAAACTTTGATTTCGGGTTGGGAAGATGTATTTCTGCTCGATAGTCTTAATACCGTAAGGGATATCAAGCCAGAGAAACTGACTGATAAATGGTCCAATCAGATCGCCCGTGGTTTCACCTCGAAATAGTGTTGTCGGTGTTACCTTGCCGTTTGATTTTGGTCCTACAGTTTCTGAGAAGGCGTTGAGCTCAGACACTGCTGCTGCAACTAATTCGTTCGATTCATACTCTTGAAATGGTACATCACGAGTTATTGCCTGCCAGTAAACCTCACCCATTTCAGCAGCTAACCGTGCGCTAGCAAAAGCAGGAGGTGGCTGTAGTCGGGTAGCATGACCATCTACACCGACTAAATCAAAGGCATAGGCAGCCTGGGGATTGTTTAATCTTCCCTCAGCTTGGGGTACACGGGGAATATCTTTGAATCGACTAGGATTGCCACTACTGAGGATGGAAAGGAATGTTGCGTATGCCTCTGGCTCTACTTCACCTAGTTCGTTGTGGGGCATAGTTTTTGAGAAGTTAGCTCGCTTATCTTCGTAGCGTTCTTCATCCCCGTTAGTGGGTTGTGGTGGCCTTTGTTGACGAAGATAAAACTGAGCAGCATCTCTGCGAATCTGAAACATCTTTTCCTGGCGTTGACGAGGATTGCTTAAGGGTTCCACTTCAACTGCCTTAGCTTTCCTGTGGGCGAACAACGCTGTGCAAAGTCCCGCACTAGCTCCTGCAACTAGCACTCCAACACCACTGCTACCTTTGAGAAACCCCCTACGAGATGACAAGAAACCTTTATTCTGGATTTCTGAGGTTGAGTTTTTTGAGTTTCCCTGTTTCTGGTTCATACCATATCTCCTTGTTAAGTTTTAAAGACAAAAAACAAAAAACAAAAATTCTCTAGGAGTTGCAATCTCTCAAATCTTGGCAACGTCTGAGAATGAAGATGAGAATGAATAATAGAATAAAAATATGAGGAACTTATGAAGTGCCAGCAGTTTTCCTAAATTGCCAAAATTGTTCGTTGAGCCTAGTTTACTTTTACTACCTTGTTCGCGATAAAATAGCTGGCTCGCACACAAATCACACATTGAAAGTTAAAGAATAGTGTAGGGAAGCTTAAGATTGATAAGGTTTGAATCATCAACTTTAGAGCGTTTGAATAGCACTGCCTGACCTAGTTTTAACGGATATATAGTCTCCCATTCTTTAGTTTAAACCTCAGATTTACCAACGGATTTAACACTTTACCGAATCTGGGACAAATATAGATTTAGATGAGACAATATTTTTTTAGTAGAGAGAGAAGTATTGAAAAAAATGACCAAGAAAATATTCATCTTTATTTACATATTCTTAACTTTTTTAGCGATCGATTATATTTTTGCCAATCAATATAATACCGATGCTAGAGCAGAAATAAACTTTGAAAGCCATACTATTATTAATAAGTTTTCTATTCTCATCCCTGCTAAATGGAATGCTAAAACTCAATCTAGTACTGACGATTTTTTTATTCTAACTAATTATGAAATAGATGATAACGATTATATTTCTACCAATTCAATTAAAACAGAAGTTATTTTTCTTGGCGAACCCGTAGATGTTATTTTAGATAATCATATTAGAGCGATCAAAAATTCAAAAGAAAATATTATTAAAAGAGGAAATATAATCATAGATGGTCAATCTGCCATCAGAGTATGGTATCAAGGAAATGGTATGGATTTCCCCAACAGTATTTCTAGTTATATTCCTTATGATAATGAACAAACTGTTATAATTCACAGTTATTATAATCCTGAAAACCCTCTAGCTGTTGATACTATCGAACGCGTTCATTGGTCTTTTAAAAATCTTAAATGATTTTTGCTTAATAATTAATCAGAAAGTAAGTGTCAAGAGTACTTGGAGATGTTTAAGGAAGTACTCTAACCCAGGAAAACTTATCTTAAAGGTCTTACAAATTGCTGGTCAAACGAAGGCAGAAGGCAGAAGGTTTGTTGTTTGGAAGGAGCTTGTACTCCTTCCAAACTCGCGGAATGCGAGTGCCACGTTCCACCTCGAATTCAATTCGAGGTGGGTCGGCACCTCTTCCGCCTTAAAAGACTCCGCTTGTATCCCAGGGAGAAGGTAGAAGTAGGGTTTTTCCTTCTGCCCTCTGCCTTCAAGGACGAAGTCCTGGTCAATTAGCATAACTAAAATAAGCCGATTATCTGCTCAATTATGGTTGATTTCCCCAAATCCCTACATCCTTAAACCCCTATCTGACAAACTCTTTAACTTATCTCAGTTTGAAACAGCCCTAGGTTCCCAAGGGACTGTCTGCCGAACCTGTGTCCGCCCACAGCCCCGTCGACTTGAAGGAACGGCACGAACCCTTTAGGGGTTCGCACCCCTTCTGACTTATACCCCACAGTAAGTCTCTCGTTACTTTCGAGAATTGATATAAGCTTACTCCTAAGAAGTATTTCACCTCATTATGGTGTAGGAATTCCTGTTGTACCGCCAGCTTCACCACCTTCACCACCAGCTTCTTCGGTAGCTTCTTCGGTAGCTGTTGTACCGCCAGCTTCACCGCCATAGCTTGCACCAGCTTCTCCACCAGCTTCTGCACCTTCACCACCAGCTTCTTCGGTAGCCTCTTCGGTAGCTGTTGTACCGCCAGCTTCACCGCCATAGCTTGCACCAGCTTCTGCACCTTCACCACCAGCTTCTTCGGTAGCTTCTTCGGTAGCTGTTGTACCGCCAGCTTCACCGCCATAGCT
>JASJDI010000187.1 GCA_030065155.1 Xenococcaceae cyanobacterium MO_188.B29 | reverse complement strand
AAGCGTTCCCTAATTGAAACTGTCAATGACCAACTCAAGAACATCTCTCAAATAGAACATTCGAGACATCGAAGTGTTTGGAACTTCCTGGTCAATCTCTTTGCTGGCTTGATTGCCTACACTTATTTACCGCAAAAGCCTTCCCTTGATCTAGAACCTAAAGGCTTGCCTGCTCTACCTCCTGCTGTTTTTTGATTTTGTCGAACTCACGTTCGTAAAAGGTGGGCATCCCAAGCATTACCAACTTACGGATTTTCGGGAAACATCAAACCAGAATTACAAGCAGAAACAGGAAAAGCTCTATCCTTATGGGGTGATGCTGGCTGGGGAGAATTAGTACAACGAGGAAAATATCAAGATAATTATTTTGATGATAACTTGGTACAAGGAACAGTAGAGATGATTCAACGTTGGCAACCTCAACCTACACCAACTTGGATAACCTGTGTACCTTCTTTAACTCGTCCTCAATTAGTATCTAATTTTGCTCAAAGACTTGCTCATAAATTGGACTTACCTTTCAAAACCGCAGTAATTAAAATTAGGCAAAATAGACCCCAAAAGCAAATGAACAATAGTTATCAACAAACTCATAATTTAGATGGTGTATTTGAGATAGATACCAGCCAAATTAACTCTAGTGCAGTATTTTTGGTTGATGACATGGTTGATTCTCGTTGGACATTTACTGTAATTGCTGCACTCTTACGTAGTACTGGTAGTGGTAGAGTTTTTCCTGTAGCATTAGCACTTAATTCATTATCAAGTTGAATAATATATTAGTACTATTTTATTGGAATTTGCGATCGCAATCATGAACAATCATATTCTCTCTTGTAATACTCAAGCAATGCTACTCTTGTGTGCTAGCTTTGGCTCATCCCGAACAATAGAGCCAAAACCTTTAAGCTTGGGAGAATATAACAATCTAGCAAGTTGGTTACATGAAAATGACTTAACTCCCCAAGATCTACTTGATTCAACAATTCAGGATAAACTTCCCCAATTAGAAATTAACCAATTAGAATCTCATCGTATATTAGCCTTACTCAATCGAGGTGTAATGTTGGGTTTAGCAGTTGAAAAGTGGACAAATCAAGGATTATGGATAATAGGAAGAGGAGATCCTGAGTATCCTCAAGTCCTTAAAAATAGATTAAGATATCAAGCTCCTGCAATCTTATATGAGGTGGGAAATCAACAATTACTCTCCAGAGGAGGGTTAGCAGTTGTTGGCTCTCGTAACGTAGACAATACAGCATTAGAGTATACTAGGAGGCTTGCTTACAATTGCGCGCAACAAGGAATACAAGTGATTTCAGGCGGTGCAAAAGGAGTAGATCAAGCTTCTATGCTATCTGCTCTAGAAATGGGTGGTACGGGAATAGGAGTTATGGCTAATAGTCTAGCTAAAACAGCTATAGATAAAAAATACCGTACAAGAATCCAAGAAGGTAAGTTAACTCTCATATCTACTTATGATCCTGATTCTGGTTTCAGTGTCGGTAATGCAATGGGAAGAAATAAATATATATATGCTTTAGCTGACTATGCTTTAGTAATTAGTTCTACTGCTAATAAAGGTGGTACTTGGGCTGGGGCAACAGAAGCATTAGCCAAAATCAAAGATGTTCCTGTTTTAGTCCGAATTGGAGAAAATACAGAATTAGGAAACCAAAAATTATTGGCAAAAGGTGCAATTCCTTTTGAAAAATATTCTGAAAATTTTCCATTAAAAGATGTTTTAAGTAAAGCGGTCTTAGATTTTCAGAATCAAAAAAGTTCCAAAATGATCGTAGAACAACCTTCGCTTTTAGATAATCTTGCCAATCCAAAATATTCTAATAATTTAACAAATCAAGATAATCAGACTGTACAGACAAAAAATAGAAGTAATGAGAAATTTATTTCTAATCAAAAACAGAGTAGTTTAAGCAATGAAGATTATACAAAATCTCAAAAACAGCAACCATTTCCTGAGTATAAACCACAAGATATATATCAAGCAGTATTGCCTTTTATCCTACAACAGCTAAAAAAACCTAAAGATGATAAAGCCCTGGCTCAAATATTAGAAGTACAGATAGGACAAATGAGACTTTGGTTAAAAAGAGCCGTAGCAGATGGACTAGTTAAAAAAAATAGTAAACCTGTAACCTATGAAGTAATTCAAAATGATAATTTATTATCCCTATATTCAACCAAAACAGCTAACTAAAATACTAACTTGATTAGAATTAGATACAGCTTGACTGGATAAACTAAACAGAGATATTCAAGAAATCAATAAACAATTCAATATAAATACTAAGTATATCAATCTAATTATTCGTAGAATAGATTTCACTATCGCTGTACCCATCTATTGCTTATATTTTACGCTAATATGGTAAAAATCGTCTTATTTGCTATTAAATTAAAAAATAAGAGCAATTTAAGGGGAATATGTCATAATTTGCGCTTTATAAAAAAAATTACTAACTGAGTGTAAGAAATTATATTTCTGGTGGAAATTAAATAATAGGGATGATTTTTAGGAGAAAAAATTGAACCGACAAATCAAACAAT
Source organism: Xenococcaceae cyanobacterium MO_188.B29 (assembly GCA_030065155.1). Lineage (GTDB taxonomy): Bacteria > Cyanobacteriota > Cyanobacteriia > Cyanobacteriales > Xenococcaceae > JASJDJ01. The sequence goes on along the minus strand of JASJDI010000187.1, from coordinate 11,288 downwards.
CGCTCGAACCATCATTAATTCCCAAGCGTACCCAGAAACAGCAAATCTTATGCGATGCGATCGAGCAGAATTATCAAACTCTAGAGCGTATAATTCAAGTCTATGTTGCTAGTGCAATTAAAAAACTTGGTAATGGATCGAGCTTAAATTGCAATCGCCATTCTATTCAGACTATAGCAACAGATATTTTACAAAACACTGTAGAGACAGTATTAAACAAATCAGAAGAATTCGATCTTAGCTATTTACCCTTACCTTGGATTAAAAGATTTGCTGTTAACAAGGTGAGAGGATGGCAGAGGGACAGAGAGAGATATCAAAAAAAGATAGTTTCAATCGGAAAATATTCATTATCCCAAGATTTTTCATCGGAAGAAGAAATATTAGGGACTCTATTTGGTATCTATTCATCTTCTAATACAAAAGATTCGACGATGCTGGAATATTTATTATCTTTAGCGAACGAAAGCGATCGCCAAGTTTTAAAACTAGCTTTTATTGACGATCTTAGGGGTAAAGATTTGGCAGCAGCTTTAGGAGTATCAGAAGGATCAGCTAATACAAAAAAAAGTAGAGCGATCGCTAGATTAAGAAAAGCTTATACCCAAGCAAATCCAGATTTTCAGGAGGGTAAATAAGATGCAAATGATCAGTGATTATGAAAGAGAAAAAGCTATCTATCTTTACGTTAAAGCTTTGGATAATGGTGATATGGATGGTGTAGCTGATGTTTTAGAATTGGCTTTATGCGACTCAGAATTAGCCAGAATTCTTGAAGAAATCGATCTGGCTTATCAAGAAGAAGAGGGGATTTTACCAATCGCAACTGATGCAGCCATAGTTAGAGATTTGATTCGTCAACATTTACACAGTGCTTTTGAAGAACCAGATAAAAATCAATCACCTTCAGTTATGGAATTTTCTTCTGAAGCAATAACAAAACCGATCACTGTAGGTGATGTTGTTCAACGTTTACATCAGTCAAAATCTCTAAGAAAAACTGAATGTGAACTGGTACAAAGTCTACTAGACTGTTCTATTCCCATACCATCATCTCCAAGCCAGAAAGCTATTAAGCAATTATTTGTAGAAGATATAAAGCAAAATGCTAGTCCGAGATTTCTCGATAACTTTAGAAAAGTTGCGATCAAATTAGGCATGGGACGTAGCTATAACAATGCTCAATTAGCTGCTGCGCGACAACAAAAAAGAAACTATAAATCAACTAATAAATAAATGATGGCGATCGACAAAATTCCTCAACATCGGCGCGAGGCAATTTCTCAAGCCGTTCACCAAGCTTACCAGGATGCAGAAATCGATTTAGACACTCTCAAACCAGGGATTGTACCACTATATCGTTTGATTCAATCATATCCAATTTCTGTTGATGAAATTCAAGATATGACAGCACAAAAAGTAGCAGAATTTTTAGAAGTGGAAACAGGACAAACTATTTTAATTCCTGAAGATAAAGATTGTTTATTGGCAGGGTATCTTTATCTACAACAATATCAAGATTCTTTGTCTGGTTGTATTCTGACTGAAAAAAGACCATCGGCTGCACCCATATTTCGACGTAGATTTTCTGCTGCACATGAATTGGGACACTACTTATTACATTTTTTGCCGTTATTAGAAATTAATCGAAGAAATAGAACTAGCGAACCTCTAATTGTTACCGAAGGACTTTACAATCCAAAGCAAGAAGAAGCCGAACAAGATATATTCAATGGCGAATTATCTATTACAGATGGGTTGGATACTATTTTAGAGAATCTAGGAATAGATCGCAACTTAATGGAAGCTGAAGCAGATTGTTTTGCAGGTGAGTTACTGATTCCAGAGAAAGGTTGTTATGAATTAGCGAAGCGTTATCAAGGTCGTTTTGGTAAAAAACTGGATGTTCTAGTGGGAAGATTAGCACCCGAATTTTTAGTTAGTAAATCAGCTATGAAACAGCGGTTAATAGATTTAAACATTGTCGGAAAATTGCCAAAAGTTCTGGTTTAAAAGAGTTGTAAATTATGAGTTTGGATTTTTTAAAAGAATATGGTGGTTCTCGTTTGGCACAAACAGAATTACATTCACTTATGGCAGATGAATTATTAGAAACGGCAGAATCATCTGACAAAGAAAGAGTTATTTTAGATTATGAAACGACCGACTGGAAAGCGATCGCAATTGACCATAATCTTTCTACTAATTGGCGACCAAAAGATTGGCAACAGCGTCCCATTCGTTTTATCGACGGTAAAGATGTGGGACAAACTATTGCTTGGGTACGTGCGCCATCGGGTCAATTAGTACCAATTAGATTATCCCAAATTGGCAGTATTGCCATGCGAGTAGAAAACGGTGAATGTCGCCGTGAATTTCATGTCGCCGAAAGAGTGGTATCGATGGAAGTAGATTTATTTCCCTGGACGGAAATCGAAAGTTTTGCTGCTGCGCTGCAAGAAAATGGCTTTCGCTTGTTAACTAGATTAGCAACTCGTCCTCCTGAGGAAGAGGTGACTTTTGACTTTGACAAAATGCGAAAAATCGCCCAAAACCGTTCCAAGATTGAAATGGAACTATTAGAAAAAGCAGCTATTTCCTATAAAGATGACGAACCTACTTTAATTGATGGACCTTTAGAAACTCGCCGAGGTGGATTTAATACTAAACATTCCCCTGTAGTGGGAGTAATTAAAAAACCGCGCAACTATCATCTAACCCCCTATAAAAAACAGCTTTTATATCAATTAGAAGTCGGACAGCGATCGCCAGTTTTTTGTTTGCCAGATGCTAGACTCCCTGTAGTTACTTGGTATCTGAGGCTTGCTGGAGTTCGAGAAGCATCCCCTAGTGGAGGTGTAGTAAGAATAGAAGTTTGCCAAGACTGGTTTGAAAATTGTTGTCGCTTTGACTGGGATTTTGTTGATAAGTTATCTCGCACTATTTGTGAATATCGCTGTCGCGAACAAAGTTACGATCGCGCTAATGTTTCTCTGCACCCTATTGTACGAGGTGAGGAAAGTTTGGGTGCGCTATTCGATCCTCCTAGTATTTTGAACCACCGTTTTTATCGTTTAACTCAACTCTAAAAATTATGACTGATAATATTTTGACTTCCGAACTTGCTAATAGTAACGGTTTTAATAGTAATGTAGAACCTTCAACAACAGAAATCGATCGTGCCACTACTAGCCAAATTATTGGTAAAGTGGCATCTCCTCCCCGACGAGAATCTACTTCCGATGAATTTCATTTTTGGGTAAAACGGGGTGAATTAGTCGAAAAAACTCAGATTGTGAAGACTGAGAGTCGAATCGGCGATAAAACCATCGAATTTTATGCCATTGTCGAAGAAGTCTATCGTCAGAGTCGCAAACGGGATATCGGGGAAGAATTTGATGCTTTTGACGGAGATGTAAACTATCAACCCGAATTTCATTCAGAAGGGGTAACATTTGCCACTGCTAGTATTTTAAGAACCAATCCCCCATTACTCGCACCACCACTAGAACAAAGTTCGGTGTATTTGGGTAGTGAAGATGACGCACAGTTAGCCTATCGGTTTGATGAAATTAAAAACCCTCTACCCGTTGGCTTAATCAAAAATGGCGGTAATGCGGTAGCAGGTACAGGAGTAATTGACCTTGATTATCTGCTCGGCAAAAATGGCGGTCACATGAACATCAACGGTATTGCAGGAAGGGGAACAAAATCTAGCTTTTTATTATTTACAGTTTATCAATTATTAAAAGAAGCACGCGATCGCGCCAGAGAAAAACCAAGCGATCCTAATCCTTTAATGATTGTGCCGATTATCCTTAACGTCAAAGGCTACGATCTGTTTCACATTGACAAATGGAGTCAAGAATACGAAGTATCAAAACATAATTCAGACTGGCAAGTTCTAGGAATAGATAATCCCGAACCTTTCAGCAACGTTAGCTTTTATGCCCCACAAATGCCAGGAGGAGTTACTTCTGTACCTACTGGAAGAAACGATACCGTACAAGCTTATAGCTGGAGTTTGGGCAATATTATTGAAAAAGGTTTATTTCCCTATTTATTTGCCGATGATGAATCGATTAACGATAATTTTCGCGCTTTAGTTTTAGATATCGAAGCTTATCTGACTAAAGAGATAATACAAAACGATGGTAATATTATCTTTAGTCTCAAGCCAGGAAGTCCTCAAACCTTTCAAAAATTACTTGAATGGCTGGATGATGAAGATAATCGCCAAAATTATTTTCATAGTCACCATTTAGCTACCTGGAGAAAACTACGACGCAAACTAGGCTTATTAATTAACGAAGGAAACGGCGTATTGCGTAGAGATGACTGCAATGGTAATCCTCTCGATCTTGGTCTAAGAAATACTAGCGATCCGATTGTTATCGATCTTAACTCCTTAGCCAAAGTCCCCTCTCTACAACGTTTTGTCGTTGCAACTATTTTTCAACAATTAGTAAGAGAAAGAACAGGAACAAATCGCGTTAATGGTTTAGTTTATCTGGTTGCTTTAGACGAACTCAATCGCTTTGCGCCAAGAGGATCGAAAGACCCCATTACCAAGTTAATTGAAACCGTAGCTGCGGAAATGCGTTCTCAAGGAATAATTCTCTTAGGTGCGCAACAACAGGCATCCAAAGTAAGCGATCGCGTGATTGAAAATGCCAGTATCCGTGTCTTAGGGCGTAGTGGAAGTTTGGAACTTTCTCAATCTGTCTGGCGCAGTCTCAGCAAAAGCGCACAGCGTAAAGCTACAGAATTAGCCGTTAACGAAAAGATGATTATTCAAGATAACGAACCTATGTATGTGCGTTTTCCTCTGCCTCCTTGGGCGATGAACCCCTCAGAAGTAGATAACAGTCGCGATGTTACCTCTATGGAAGATGACGAGGGCGATATTGAAACCTTTTAGGGCGAAATGCGACGCGAAGCTAATCCTTTAGGGCTTTCGCCCCTACGGTACACATTATTTGATTCAATGACATGAAAATCTTACACACCTCTGACTGGCACTTAAACGACAGACTGGGACATATTAAGCGTCAAGACGATATAAAAGCGCGTTTGGTAGAAATAGCAGGATACCTGGAAGAACATCAAGTAGATGTAATGGTTGTTGCTGGCGATCTTTTAAGTACCTACAACCGTATTGAAGAAGTAAAAATAGCTATTTCTCAAGTCAATAAAATCTTCAAACCATTTCTACTCAACGGTGGCACAATTATAACCATTAGTGGCAATCACGATCGCGAAGATTACTTTAGACTATTACACTTTGCAGGAGATTTAACCGCACCAATAACTCCCAGTCAATCTGGCGCACGTCCGAATGGCAGAATGTATTTTGTTAGCGATCCTGCTTATTTGTTATTAGAAGACAAAAGGGGGCAACAGGTACAGTTTGTTTTAATGCCCTACCCTACACCAACTCGTTACCTTAAAAACGAAAAAACCCGCTTCGGTAGCATTGATGAGAAAAATCGCTTATTGCATCAGGCGATGATGGAAATGATCGACAAAATCCGAAACAAATATATCAAACCTAACTTACCTAGTGTACTTGTAGGTCATGCCCATATCAGAGGCAACGAAATTCATAGTACTTACAAAATTACTGAAACGGAAGATGTCGTATTTGATGTTAGCGATCTTCCCACAAACTGGGCTTATGGTGCTTTCGGACATATCCACAAACCTCAAGCATTAGCAGGTACAACTCATATCCGTTATTCAGGTAGTATCGATCGCATGGACAAAGGGGAAAAAGATGATGAAAAAAGCGTTGTCTTAGTAGAAGTTGGTGCTTCGGGAAGAATAGGCGAACCTATTTGTTTACCTCTCAATGCTACACCGATCTATGACATTATAATTACCGATCCAGAAATAGAAATTCCTACTCTTAAAGATCGCTATTCAGAAGCAGAAAGAGCCTTAGTTTCTTATCAGTTAACCTATCAACCAGGAAAAGATAATCGAGATACAATTTGTCAGAAAATAGAACGTATTTTCCCTCGTTGGTATGACAGAAAAATAATCATAGAAGGTTCTGATTTATCTTTAAAATCTTATAGTTTAATTACTGAATCTAAAAACACCTCTGAAGTTGTCCGTAATTATCTACAAGAACAACTACAAGGACATCAAGACAAAGAAGTAATATTCGCTTTAGTAGAACAACTTTTAGCAAAAGAAAACTTATAAATTATTAGTACTTAAAATTATGATTCCCGTTCGCGTATACGTTAAAAACTTTATGAGCTATCGTCAAGGACAAGAGTTACTTTTCGATAGCGCACCGCTTTGGGTATTAGCAGGAGAAAATGGTGCAGGAAAGTCAACTATTTTTGACGCAATTACTTTTGCTTTATATGCTTCTCATCGTGGAGGAAAGCAAAATCACAAAGATTTAATCAATCATAAAGAAGATAGCTTGGCAGTAGAATTCGACTTTTTAATTAACAATTTACAATATCGTATTCGTCGTACAGTTTCCCGAAAAAGTGCAGCCACCAGACAAATATCTAAAATTGTCGATAATAAAATTAAACCTATTTCCAATACAGATAACGAACAAGGCTTTAAAGAATGGATTGAGCATCATATTGGCTTAAAAGAAAATGCTTTTACTTCCTGCGTGTTACTTTCTCAAGGAAATAGCGATAAACTTTTGACTTCTAAACCTACAGAAAGATTTACCATTCTCAAACAAGTTATCGATCTATCAGCCTATGAAAGATTATACGAACAAGCGGATAATTTGCGTAAAGAAGCTGATGGAGAATTAAAAGGCTTAGAAAAACAATTAGAAAATATTCCTCTCATCAGTAATGAACAATTACAAATAGCTCAAGAACAACTCGAACGTGCTAAGAATAATTATAAAATAATTCAAGAAAGAGTAGAAAAGTTAAATCAATTTATTCAACAAGCTAAACAATGGGAACAATTAAAAAAGCAAATTGAACAAGAACAAAATAAAAAACAAGAATTGCAACAATTAATTGATCACTCCGAAGAAATAACTACTAACTTCAATCGTCTCGAAGAACTTAAACTAGTTATCCCGAAAATTCAAACTATCATCACAGCTAAAGAACGCCTTGCTAATACAGAAAAAGAAATTAATAAGATTGAGCAAGATTTACGACAGGTACGGAATAAGTTAACTAAAGCAGAAATCGAACAAAAAGAATCTCAAGAAAAATGTGCTTACTTGCAACAATCTCTTGAGAACTTACAAAATAATTTACAACAGGTAACTACTGAATTATCAGAACTAGCTCCTCTAATTACTAAACTAGAACAATACGAACAAATTAAAAATAACTTAGAACAGTCCAATAGTGAAATAGCAAAATTACCTCCAGATTTATCACAACAAGTAGATAAACAAGAAAAAAATTATCAACAACTTGTAGAAATAAAAAATACTTTACCTTGGTTACAAAATATTACTGAATCTCGATTCGATTTAAGTAATGAGATTCAAAAAGAGCAAACTGCTGAAAAAAAACTGCGATCTCTTAAACTTCAATTAACAGAAAATCAGCAACAAGAAAAAAATATAAGTATTGATGTCAACAAAATAGAACAAACTGAAAGAGACTTATCTAATCAATTAAATTTAGAACGAGCTAATTATAAAAGAATAAATCAACAATTACAAAGTTTCGAGCAAGCTGCTACTAAACCTAATTGCGAACTATGTGGACAGGAAATTACTCCAGAACACGCACAACAAGAAAAACAAAGATTAAAACAAAACTTGGAAAGTATAGAAGCTAGTATAAATAGCTTGCAACATAAATATTCAACAGTAAAGAAAAACTTATCAGAATATCGAACCAAGTTAGAGAGTATCCAAAATAAAGTTGAAGAAATAAAACAAAGTATTAATAACAGCAAAAATATTCAACACCAAGCTATAGTAAAAATCAAAGGATTACTACAACAATTAGATAGAGATTGGAAAAATTCATTAGAAATTTATCGCGTTAAAATTTCTCCCAATAAACCAAATAACGAATCTGAATGGAGCGCAACAAAATACCCCAACCATACAGATTTAAAATATTTAAAACAACAAGTTAATAATATGGACACAGAGAAGCAAAGCTTACATAGTCTACAACAACAGCTTGAGCAATGGAAACAATTAAATAATCAACGCCAAACATATCATACTCAATTAATAGAGTGCGAGGAAGAATTTTCAATAGCTGAAGCAAAACAAGCTAAAGAAAGCTATCAAAATTCAAAGCGATCGCAAAAAGAAATCAACCAAAACATTCAACAAGAGCAACAGAAATTAAACCAAGCTAAGAAAACTAAAGAAAATACAGATCAAAATCTAGAGAATTATTCAAAGCGATCGCAAAATCTACAAATAGAACTAAAAGGAAAACAAACAAGCTACAGTGAAATCGAAGATAACTTACAAACTAAACTAAAAGAGTTGCCCGAACAATGGCAAAAAGAAGATTTCTTCAACAGCGATAAATTACAAGAATTACAACAAGAAACTAATGAACTGGCAAAATATGAAAATTTAGTACAACAATTAAATAATGCCCAACAATCTCTAGAAAATTCAATTGGACAAATTTCTAGCTATCAACAACAAATTGAACAATTACCTAAAGAAGCATATCGTTTGTTTCAAGAAATTGAAGTAGAACTTATAACCGCTAAAGCAGAAAGAGAAAAAAACGATCTTGAAAAAAGTGAAGCACAAAGACAATTAAATGAACTTGAAAAAACGCAAAAAGATCGGAAAAAATTAGAAGAAAATACTAAAGAAGCAGAACACAATAGAAATCTCTATAAAACCCTATCAGATTTACTAGGAAAAAAAGGAATTCAATTACATATCCTACGTAATGCCGAAAAAGCAATTATTGAAATCGCCAACGAAATTTTAGACAGCTTATCTAGAGGCAATATCCGTTTAGAATTACGAGGAGAAAACCAAGAAACAGACAAAGCCCTAGATTTAGTGGCATACAATCATGCTACTGGAAACCAACCCACTGCTGTAGCCTTAACCAGTGGTAGCCAAAGATTCCGTATAGCTGTCAGTTTAGCACTGGCGATCGGTCAATATGTCGGAAATAATACCAGAAAGATTGAATCGGTAATTATTGACGAAGGTTTTGGTAGCCTTGATAAAAACGGCAGAGATGACATGATTGAAGAACTTAACGAACTAACGCAAAGATTAAAACGAATCATTCTTGTTTCTCATCAAGAAGAATTTTTTAATGAATTTACTAATGGATATAAAATTAAATTAGTTGAGGGTTCATCGCAAGCTAGTTTACTCGCATCTGATTTTTAGATTGCGGAAACTGGAGTAGCAAAAGTCATCGAGAATTTTAGAGTCGCTCATTCTTGTAGTCGCAATTAGCGAAGCTGGCACGCAAAGCGTGATCGTGAAGTGCCAGGCTTCGCCTGATCGCTTATTGTTTGATTTTTTGATAAATTTCTTCAGGAATATCGCCAACTGTGATTCTGCATTTACAGTAAAATCAAGGAAAATAATCTAGTTAGGCTATAGTATTAAAACTTCCTAAGTCTTAGTTCACTTTTAGGTAAGATGTCAAGCTAAGATTATCAATAAGACTAATCCTAAATTTCCTGGGAGAATTTTATATTTTATGAGTTTTGTCGTTCAAACTTTAATTGCTTTTCTTAATATCTATTTTGTCTTACTAATAGTCCGTATCTTACTTTCCTGGTTTCAAACCGCAGAGTGGGCATACCAAATTATGGCTTTCTTAAGTCCAGTTACCGATCCCTATCTCAATATATTTCGCTCTTTTATCCCTCCTATTGGAGGGATAGATATATCAGCTATTCTGGCTATTTTTGCTCTTCAGATTGTCCAAGGTGCATTAGCAACTATACCAACTGTGGCAATGGGGTTCTAGTCATCTAGTCATCATAGTAAAAAGGACGTACTTTTTGAGCAAATCCAGAAGCCTTAAATTGCTTTAATACCAGGGGTGTAGGCTGATTAGCAGGAACACTAATCCTGATTTCAAAATCACTAACCCCTGGTGGTACTTCCAAAATTGTGCCTACTCGCCCACGATTTTCAAAAACATTGTCTCCATTAGCATCGTAAATGCGACCAAAGACATCCGCATCTACCACATTCTTACCAGATGTATTTTTAGCTTTTCCTTTCACAATAAAGCAATTAACGGGTCTCAAATCCCCACTGCCGACATTACCTTTGGCTATGTCCGCTGAACAAGCTTCATAAGAAAGATCGTACAATTTAACAGGTGTCAGAGCATTGGCTGCTGGGGTAACTACCCAACTAGTTAGCCAAAATAGACAAGAAACTAGAAATAAGACTATAGGTCGAAACTGCATAGGTAGCATATTATATTGATCTTGCTCAATCTTCAGCTTAACTTGAATTGACAGCAAAAAGAAATTGATGTGTGTCAATTAGATTGAGCTACTCAATTCCCAAGATTCTAACCTGCTTCCTCCTCATATTCAGGAGCTTTTTGCTTTTCTGGAATATTCACTGGGGGAGGAGTATAAGAATCTGATTTGATATCATCATCCCACATATCTTCTGGTGGTTCACTAGATTGATAATCATTATTATATTTATCTGAGTCTAGTTTGGCTTCGTATACTTTTTCTTCTGCTCTTATTTCACCCCAGTTATCCTCTTCATATTCTTCTTCGTAACGTATTGACTCTGCTTTTTGTTGTGGAGGAGGGGCAATTTCTGCTCTTTGCCATTCATCTTCATCCCAACGTTCTTCCATTACAGGGGTTCTTGTTTCTACTGGTGTAGAGACGGGAGGACGAACAGTTCCTGTACCTAATTGATTTTCTGCTTTGATAGTTTGAGGATAATAATCTTCATCTTCTCGTTCCCAAGGAGGACGACCAATTCCTAACCGCTCTAATAAACCGACGCTGATTTGCGTAATTCTTTCTTCTGAATTTTCAAATACAATCAGGCGATTTGGACCACTGCTGACTACTTCCTCGATCGACAGTTCGTAAGTACTAATTAATTGTTCGGGAATTTGAGGAATACCTAAAGAAGCAATAATCAAAGAATAGACTTTCCCATCGTCAATATTGAACTGAAAATCCCTGACTCTTCCTAAAGGCTCTCCCGCTTCGGTAATTACTTCACAGTTAACTAGTTTACTGTAAAGTTCTATATCAATATCCTCAATAACATCTTCGTCTTCTACCAGGATTACATCTCCAGTCTGGCAAATACGATCTAGATACATATATTT
>JASJDI010000186.1 GCA_030065155.1 Xenococcaceae cyanobacterium MO_188.B29 | reverse complement strand
ATGATTGATTCATGACTCTCGTTTCCTGTCTTTTTAAGCTATTGACAGATTTAATTTAGCGAGAGTTTTTCTTTTTGCTGTTCGCGATCGCAATTATTTAGACTTTTCAGACATCCTCTTAGCTTTCCCAAGCGAAACGAGTTTTAACAATTAATTAGCGCAAGCAACACAACCATCACTAGACTCTTTAAAATCATCTTTTTGGACAGTACGAATATAATAAATCGCTTTACAGCCTTCCTCCCATGCCATAACTAAAGTTTCAAAAATGTCTTTTGCTTTCAGACAACGTTCTGGTTGTTCGGGGAAATACACACCTTGATTCAGATTAAACAGTAATTCCATCGAAATACCTGTATCAATCCATTGCTGCATAGTGGCTACAGCTTTAACTACTTTTTTCTGATCTAAAGTTTTATTTTCGTGATAGTACCAGAAATGATCTTGAATAAAAGGAGGAGCAATGGGGACAGTTCCTTTAGCCCATTTATCGTAGAAGAATTTACTGTAAACAGGTAAGACACTAGCAGTACAGCCTTGAACTAGAGAAGATGAAGTATTAGGCGCGATCGCAGTAATATGAGAGTTACGGATGCCATGCTTTTGAATATCTTCTGCTAGGGTGTGCCAACGTTCTTTATCTCTAGCATTAGTTAAAAACCATTCTACGGGCTTTGCACCGATTAACTTACCTTTGCTCCATTCACTACCTTCAAAAGCAGCATAAGTACCTCTAGATTGCGCTAATTCCATCGAAGCATGAGTACACCAATAGCCAACTTCTTCAAATAGATAGCTAATTTCTGACAAATTATCATAAGTCAGGCAGCGTTTAGCCAACCAGTCTGCTAAACCCATACAACCAACGCCGATAGTGCGATATTTATCGTTATGGGCTTTACTAGCTGCAAAAGGAGGACTAGTTAGATCGATGGTATTATCTAATATCCTCACTGCTAACTGACAAATATTGGGTAATTCTGTCTCTTCTACATTAGCCAGGTTAATAGAAACAAGATTACAGGAATGGGCTTCTATCCCAGGTTTAACATTCGAGAAACTCTCGCAACATAAATTTACTCCAGGAATGTAACCTTCATGCTTATTAGGATTAGCTCTATTGATAGTATCTTTAAAAGCTAGATAGGGCATTCCTGTCTCTACCTGACTCCGCATGATCTCTTTGAATAACTCGCGGGCATTTACTTTTTTGTAGAGAGTAATTTTGTTGTCTATTTCCGCTTCAATTTGGCGATAAGCAACTTCAAACTCTTCGCCGTAAAGTTCCGCCAGTTCAATACCTAATTTAGTTTTTACTTCATAGGGATCGACTAATGTCCATTCTTCTTTAGCTATTACCCGACGCATAAATTCATCAGCAATAACTAGCTGAGGAAAAACATCATAGGCTTTGCGTCTTTGATCCCCGTTTTCTGTCTGCATCTCTAGAAACTCTGGTACATCTAGATGCCATACGTCTACACCTACTGTTACTGCACCAGCCCTACGCCCTCCCTGATTAACAGCGATCGCGGTATCATTGAGTAATTTAATCCAGGGTACAATGCCTCCAGATGCATTTTCTTTACCCATTACCCAGCTTCCTGTGGCACGAATGCGGGTTACATTTACTCCTACACCACCACCATTTTTAGAAATTCTGGCTGTATCGGTAATCGTTTCAAAAATACTCTCTAAGTTATCTTCCATCCCCGTAATAAAGCAAGAAGATAACGAGCCATGGGGAACTCTTAGATTAGCTAATATAGGGGTGGCTAAAGAGATTTTCCGCTGCGCGATCGCTTGATAAAATTTCTTGGCTATAGCTAGTCTAGTTTCTTGCGCCTCAACTGAAGCTAACAATAAAGCACAGGTAAGGAAAGCTTCTTGGGGTAATTCATCTTTAAGAAGATATCTCTTAGTTAATAAAACTGCTCCTGCATAGTCATAATCCTTGTCCCATTCTTTATTTATCCAAGAACCTGCTTCTGTTAATTCTGCTCTAGAGTAAATTTGTATACTAGAATCATACAAGCCATCATCAAGCTTTTGTCTGACGGTTTTGTTGTAGTCTCCATAGCCATAACCACGACTAACAATTGTGTCTTTCCAAAGACTCCAGATATGAAGCCTTCCTGCCACATCTCGCCATTCTGGTTCTATCGGGCTACATAATTCCAGGGCGCAGTTAATTAAATTATCCTGAATTTCCCTAGTTGTCACTCCCTGGCGCAATCTAGTAGTTAATCTTGCTTCTAAAGCGATCGAGTTAACTTTTTTGCCTAAACAAGCCCAATCAACAACAGAACGAATCCTAGTAATATCTAAGGGGGCAAAAGAGCCATCCCTTCTGATTACCTGAATATCGTTACTCGCCTGAGTTAGAGGATTTGTTTCTGCGGATAAAGTTTGCTGCATTGCGGGACTAAAACAAAAATATCTGGATTTATACTATAGCTCAACTTCTGTAGATATAGTGTTACTAGATAAAAATTTAGCTATTTTTACTCTATATGTAGCATTTTTAGGTAAACTTGAAAAAGATTAAAAATAATAGAAATAAACCGCTAGGACAAAATAGATTGATTTTTTCCAATGGTTTGCAGCTATTATATTTGGGAGAGAATAACTACTTATGGCTTTGGAAAAGATTTACTAAAACATTTCTGTGAACAATTACAGTGAAGAAACCTACCTAAACCACCCTACTTTCGGACTTCTGTTTAGAGTTTGCCTAGTTAGAGATAACCAGGAACTATTTACAACTTTGTATGCCCAACGTCTATTTTTTTTGGTAACTACTAACGCTAATGGTTTGAATTTTGAAATTATGAGTCGTTCTGATGCTCGTTTACTAGTAGAAAATCGCTTACGCAAATTACGTATGAATCAATCAAATTTTGAGCATCAGCAACTTCAAGATATTTACGAGCGTACTTTTCAATGAACCTAAGATTAAGTTTTATTTATCCGTAATGTCAGGCTTAATTGCCCAAAATATACGTAAAATTAGAGCCAATATTCCCGAAGATATTCGCTTAGTTGCTGTGACAAAAACAGTATCTCCAGCAGCGATGCGGGAAGCCTATGAAGCAGGTATAAGGGATTTTGGCGAGAATCGTCTTCAGGAGGCTTTACCAAAGCAACAAGAACTCCAAGATTTAACCGACGTATCTTGGCATTTTATTGGTCATATACAAACAAATAAAGCCAGAAAAGTCATCGAACATTTTGATTGGATTCATTCTGTAGATAGCCTCAAATTAGCTCAACGTCTTAATAGCTTGGCTAAAGAATTATCTTGTCAACCCAAGGTTTGTCTTCAAGTGAAATTACTCAAAGATCCAAATAAATATGGATGGGAAGTACAAAATTTGTGGGCAGACTTGCCTAAGCTTGAATTATGCCATCACATTAATATTCAAGGATTGATGACCATTTTACCTTTAGGGTTATCGCAAGCGGAAGTTTTAGCTACTTTTACTGCTACAAAACAATTAGCTCAAGAAATAAAGCAAAAATACTCCCATCTGCCCATGAGTGAACTATCTATGGGCATGTCTGGGGATTATCTTTTAGCCATCCAAGCAGGAGCAACTATGATTCGCTTAGGACAAATTATTTTTGGTGTCAGAAAAATTTAACCTGAGGCTGATAATCATTAACTTTTACAAAGTATGGTTGATGTCTTTTTAAGTTTTTCTACCTAATTATGATTGCCAAAATAGATGTTTGAGTAACAAAGTGTAAGCAAAAACTAAATTAAGTAAACTTTGCTGAATAAACGCAAAAAAAACGTCTATTATCCTGTTTTGTAGCACATTAATATATTGTCCAAGCATCTATTTGCAAGATAGCTTGGAAGCAGCGAACTTGTGATTAGCATTAAATCGTTGCTCAACTATCCATTATTTTCCCTGAAAAATGCGGTTAGAAAATATATGGAAGTAACTTAAGGAGAAAAAGTGTAATTATAAAATTATTATTATTTTTTCCCCTCTTTCTCCTACTAGTACCGCCAAAATTGGGGAGGATAACCTCAGAAAATATCCAAAATTGAAGTCGTGAAGAAAATGGAACTGTGAGCGATATGTGGCAAAAATTTAAAGACATGATCGGCATCAACGAAAACGAATATGATGAAGATTACGTAGAGTATTATCCTGAGGAGGAAGTAATTAATACGGCTGATTATCCTGAGGCTTACTCAAATACGCAAGAAGCAGATATTCACAACTATCAAAATGATCGAGGTTCTTTTTCTGGAAAACAGGGAGTAAAAATGACAAAAAGTAATGTAATTGGTATGCCAGGACTCAATAACGGGGTTTCCGAAGTAGTAGTGATCGAACCTCATTCTTTTGAAGAAATGCCTCAAGTAATTCAAGCACTACGGGAACGCAGATCCGTAGTATTGAATTTAAATGTAATGAATCCAGAAGAAGCACAAAGAGCCGTAGATTTCGTTGCTGGTGGTACTTATGCTATGGATGGTCATCAAGAAAGAGTAGGTGAAAGCATTTTTCTGTTTACTCCCAGTTGTGTTAAAGTCAGTACTCTTTCAGGAATTTTACATGATGTAGAAAAAGTTACTGAAACTCATATTCGTAAATCAATCCAAAATTCCGATCCTTGGAGTGAACAAAGCGTTATCGCTCAATAATTTTTCTGGTTAAGAGCAAATAATGACTAAAGACAATATTTGCCTGGGCATGATTGGAGGCGGAGTTATGGGGGAAGCAATCCTATCCCGCCTCATCGCTCAAAAAGTTTATTTGGCTCAGACAATTATAGTCAGTGAACCTCAGGCAGAGAGACGCGATTATTTAGAGCAACAATATCAAGTTCAAGTTACATCTGATAACCGGGTAGTAGCAGAAAATTCTCAGGTACTATTATTAGCAATTAAACCTCAGGTATTAGATGTTGTAGCAGAAGATTTGGTAGAGCAAAAACCAAAAGACGATCGATCTTTAGTTATCTCTATTTTGGCTGGCGTACCTTTAAGTAGGTTGTCTACAGTGTTTCCTCATCAAGCAATAATTAGAGTAATGCCTAATACTCCAGCTATCATTGGGGCAGGAATAACAGCGATCGCTGCAGGAGAAGATGTTACGCCAGAACAAATAGCCATAGCTAAATCAATTTTTGCATCTGTCGGACAAGTAGTAGAAGTCCCAGAATATCAAATGGATGCTGTAACTGGACTTTCAGGTTCGGGACCCGCTTTTGTAGCTATAGCGATCGAAGCCTTGGCAGATGGAGGTGTAGCTGCGGGTTTACCGAGAGCGATCGCCCAACAACTGGCAATTCAAACAGTTTTAGGTACAGCAAAACTCCTACAAGAATCTAAATTACATCCTGCACAGCTAAAAGACCGAGTTACTAGTCCAGGAGGGACTACCATTGCTGGTGTAGCAGAATTAGAAAGTAATGGTTTTCGATCGGCGATTATTGAAGCAGTTGTTGCAGCTTATCAACGTTCTCAGGAGTTGGGACAGTAGGGGCAAACGGTCGTTTGCCCCTACTGTCCTAAATATTTGGGATCGAGAACTGTTTCCACTATTTCACCATTCTTTTTTTCTAAGTGATAGGCTTTTGCTTCTGGATGAGAAGATACAATATTAGTTAGTCGATCGGCAATGAAATGAAGTGCTGCCCCATCATCAGCAGCATACCCTGAATCGATTAATCCTTCAGACAGCAGGGTATGATAACCAGTTTTGTATGCATCCCAATTGTAATGAGGGCAATTGCTGTAAGGAAGAAAACCAAGACATTTTAAAGAGATCCTTGTTCCTGGGATTGAATCCGATACTCCTCGATCGAACCAGCAAATTGAACCAGCACTAACACCACATAAAATAATCCCCTTATGCCAAGCTTCCCGCAGAATATTATCTAGTTGCCATTCTTTCCAGAGAGCAATTAAATTTTTGGTATTGCCTCCACCAACATAAATAATGTCTTGACTCAGAATCAAAGTTTCTAAATCAGCAGTAGGAGGCTCAAACAAAGATAGATGAGAAAGTTGAGTGGGTTTGGGGACAAAATGCTGATAAAACCTTGCTATATATTGTTCTGAATCACCACTAGCAGTAGGTAGAAAGCAAATTTTAGGCTCTTTTTTGTCTGATAATCCATAAATATATCTATCTAGTAAAGGATTATCGGGTTCCATTCCCCAACCTCCTCCACCCATAGCAATTATCTGTTTTTGTGGTAGTTTGTTTGACATTTTATAGATCGCTAACTAATGTAAACAATAATTTTTCCACAAGGATAATCAAGCATTCTCTGATAGCTTTTGACCTATTTTTGGCTCTGTTCCTGCCAACAAGCGTTGAATATTAGTTTGGTGGCGGAAGATAACATATACTCCACATAGACCTGCAAAAATTAGGTAAGGAATAGGTTGTTTAAATAAAACCATTAATACGATAACAGCGATCGCGCCAGTAATAGAACTTAAAGAAACAATCCGCGAAATAGCCAGCATAACTCCAAAAGCTGCCAAAGTTCCTAAAGCAACAGTAGAATTCATTACCAACAAAACTCCCAAACTGGTAGCGACAGATTTCCCTCCAGAAAAATTGAGCCAAATCGACTTACTATGACCAATAACAGCCATCAAAGCAGTAAGAGTAATTAACCATGGTTGCCAGTCAATAGGGACAAATTCACCAATAGCAGAAGCATAAATCAGTTTTACTAAGAGGACAGCGATCGCTCCTTTGAGAAGATCGATCGCTAAAACCGCGATCGCTGCTTTTTTGCCTATAGTTCTAAGTACATTTGTCGCACCAGTTGAACCAGAACCATGTTCGCGGATATCAATCCCTTGTAAATATTTTCCTGCTAGATAACCAGTAGGAGTAGAACCCAATAAATAAGCAACTATTGTCAAGATACCGCTAACAACCAAGGAAATCGCCATGCTTTTTAAAATCAGTTATTTTTTACCAGTTAATAATTTATCAGTTATCGGGTAGGGGTTTGATGAAACTAAAAGCTAATAGCTAAAAGCGCGTGGGGAATGGCGAGGAAGCCTCGCCTTATCCAACCACGTAAGAAGCTGATAGCTGATTAATACAAATAACCTGATGATGCTGGTTGCGGTTCAGAAGCAAAAGCCAGCCATAAAGGAAATCGTAATAGAGAAAGATTCACCATCTCTTCTGTTTCATCAATAATTACCAGAGGTAAAAGTTTTTCTTGTACCAAGCGATCTGCTCTTTGGATTAATACTTCAGGAGATTCAAACAAAACAATGCCTCGATTCGCACCAAAATCACTACGAGAAATACCTAAGCAATCTTGTAAGCCTCTACGCCACTCTCCTAATCTTTCTGGAGTATCAACTAAAATCAAGATCCGAGAGCGATCGCCGTATAGCCGATAAAGAATCGAGATAGCAGCAGAAGCGACCAAAATATTTTGGAGGCGACTGCCCATACTTTTAATTGCGCCTCTACCTCCTTGGGTAAAAAACCAATCCTGTACTCTTTCGGCATGAATTGGTTCAAAAGTACGACGTAATTGCCAAGGAGGGCCATAATAATCAGGACGGGTACGATATTGATTGATTAGTTGGCGTACCCGTTTGGCTTGCTCAACAAATCCTTGTTCGGTAAATTGAGGTTGAGGAGAACTAGGAGAACTGACTTGCTCCTCTCGCATTGTTCTAGCTTGAGGTTGAGGTTTAGTTTCTAAGTCAGGTAATTTTAGTTGTTCTGCTGCTGCTGCCAAATCTTGTAAACTACCAACCAAATAATCTTTAAAACCCTGTACCCTAATCGCCAACTCTTGAGACGCGCCAGCAAAATTAGTCCGCATTTCCTGCTGAATTCTTTCTTGTCGCCGTTCTAACTTATCAATTTCCCGTTGTAAATTGCTTTTACGCTCTTGTAATTGAGCTAAACCCTCCTCAACCATCTTGCCCACATTGGCTTGGATTTCTTGTAATTGTTGTTCAATAATCTGCTTTTTCTGTTCTTGGAGAGTGCGAATTTCAGTGGTTAAAGTATCTTTTTGCTGTTGTAATTTTTCAACCTGAGTTTTCAGTTCTTCTGTAAATATTTGTGAGTCATCTAGAACTGAGTTATTAATACTCTGATCTTTAGGCAATTCGCTTTTAGCTGTAGATTCTGTGAATTGGTTAGCTAATACTACGATTTCTTCTGTCGAATTATCAGATTGATTTATATCTAGCTCATCTAGCCAATTATCGGTGAAAGAGTCTGATTCTGCTGGTATTAAAGGATTACTTTCTGTTTCCTCAACAGATTGCTTATCAGAATCTTGGGCTGGAGAAGAAGACAAATTTGGTTCAGGAATTTGAGGTAGTTCTGAGTTCATTGATTAAAAAACAGTAAAAATTAAAATAACAAAAATAGATATTATCGATTTAGCTTTCTGTAGGGCAGTATTTTTCTAAGCAACTAAGAAGAGTTTTTGGGTCAAAAATTATTGGTAAAAAATGAATACTTTTAACTTCCCGAAAATAAAATAAGATTGGCACAGGTTGCCAGAAAATACGCCAAGTAAGCCAATCAGCGTAGGGAAACTGCCGAATCATTTGTCCTGAGCGATTAACTTCTAAAGCTGTTGGCGTAAATACTAATCTGATAGTAATAGTTTGAATCAAAAGAAATAATCCTAATACTGCAATCACTAATCCTACCCAGACCTGTATTATTGATACAGGAATAGCTGTAACAACCAAAAACAAAGGAATTTTATAACTTGGGGCTAATTCAATTGTTTCAGTAACGGAAGTGGTACTTTCAGCTTTAGTCACGGCTTGTTTATCCTAAATTCTAATTAAAGACAATTTTATTTTTGTCCTTATATTTTAAGACCTGTTACCCTAATCTATCCTACTAAAGCACTACCTGTACCCTGAAACATAATCCAAGACAAGAAAAAGTTGGCAATAAAAATAGCCAGTAATGCTGTAACTACTGCTGTCGTAGTTGATTGCCCTACACCTTTAGCTCCGCCAGTAGTAGTTAATCCCCAACTACAACCAATTATGGCTACTAAAGCCCCAAAAACACCTGCTTTAATTAACGCTGTACATAAATCCCAAACCTGGAGAAAATTATTGACAGAATCGAGAAAAACTACTTGAGAAATACTGTAGAGATTGCTAGAGATGAGCATACCACCCAACATACCTGTAAGCAGAGAAATAAGGGTTAAAATAGGCAACATTACACAGCAAGCAACTACACGAGGTATAACCAAATAATCAATAGGGTCTGTTTTAAGGACATAAAGGGCATCAATTTGTTCGGTTACTCGCATCGTACCAATTTCAGCAGCAAAAGCCGAACCAACTCTACCAGCAATGACTACTGCTGTTAGTACTGGTGCTAGTTCTCTGGTTAGGGCGATCGCTAGTACTCCTCCTACAGCTTGTCCTGCACCAAAATAAAGAAATTCTCTAGCTACCTGGATAGTAAATACCATACCCACAAAAGCAGCAGTAATCAGAGATATTGTCAGAGAATCAGGTCCTACTACTGCCATCTGTTCTAGAGTATTACGTTTGTGTATTCTTATTTTAAGTAAATGAATTATTACCTGACCTGCTAAAAAAATTGCTGCTAGTAAGCGTTGTAGCCAAAGTCTGAAACCACTATTGAGAGTTATTTTGCTGGTCATTAGGTTAAATATAATTTTTGGTTCTCGATTAATATATCGATTCCCCATACCTATCAACAAGTGCTAAGTCATATCCTTAAAAAGTTATTAGTCTGTAGTTGTTAAATTTTAGTTTTTTTCACTGATTTAGTCGTGGTCACCTTTACCACTAAACTCCACACCAATTCTTTGAGTAGAAACGTTAAACCAATCAAACAGAACTAATAACTAATAGCTAATAACTAAATATATCTATTCATCACTCTGATCGATACGGAATCTTTCTACAGAAGATAATAAATCACGAGCAATACTAACCAGACTTTGGAGTGAACCGGCAACTCGCTGGGATTCTTGAGAAGTAGCTTGAGCAGTTAATTCAACCGATTGCATTACTTGTGCTACTGCTCGTGAATTTTCTCTTTGTTCTACCGTATCTGCTGTAATCGATCGTACCAAAGTATCAATTCGATTAGATACCTGGATAATATCTTCTAGGGCAGTTTTAGCTTGTTCTGCCCTATCAGTTACGTCAATTACCTCCTGAATACCTTCTTCCATGGCAGTCATAACCGAGCCAGTTTCACTTTGAATTTGGAGTACGATTTGCTCAATTTCTTTCAAAGATTTACCAGACCTATCTGCTAACTGTCGGACTTCATCTGCAACCACCGCAAAACCGCGACCTGCTTCTCCTGCTTTAGCTGCCTGAATCGAAGCATTAAGAGCTAATTGGTTAGTTCTTTCAGAGATTTGGGAGATGATTAGGACAATCTTGGAGATTTCTTGGGAAGCTTCTGCTAATCTTTTTACTTTACGGGCTGTGTCCGATACTGTTTCCCTAATTTGGAAAATTCCCGATACTGTTCTGTCTACAGCTTTTCCACCTTTAAGTGCAGTTACAGAAGATGAACGCGCTACTTCTTCAGCTTCTCTGGCGTTATCTGCTACCCGCTCGATGGATTCAGTCATCATTTGCACCGAATTAAGAGTTACTGCTAACTCTTCTGCCATCCGTAAAGCTTCACTAGATTGGTTACGGGCAAATAATTCACTGTCTGTAGAACTTTTATTTACTTGTTCGGCTGCTTGTTTTACCTGACGGACAATTTCTCGCAGACTTTGAATAGTTAAGTTAAAGGCATCTGCCACCGCACCCAATACGTCTGCCGTTACTGTAGCTTGAACGGTTAAATCTCCTCTAGCTGCTCCTTCCACGTCGTCTAATAGGCGAATTACCTGACGTTGTAAGTCTTCTTTAGCTTGCTCAGTTTCTTCTGCTCTTCTTTGAGCCTCTTGAGTAGTAGTTAGAATCACTCGCGTCATACGGTTAAACCCTGATGCCAATTGACCTAACTCATCTGCCGAGTAAACCGTTGCTTTAGCATTAAGATTGCCTTGATAGACATCTTCAAACTGATTCTGTAAATCTTTAGTGGCTCTTTCCGCTTGTCTAGCAGTTATACCACCCAAAAACATCGAGGTACCAAAACTCGCCAAACCCGCTACTAAAGCTATTAAACCACCTGTTTTCGATCGCTCTGCAAAATTTGGTGGTGCATCTGATGAGGAAACATTAATCCCAATTGTTCCTCCAACGATCAAGGTTGCCACTGCCGAAACTATTCCTGTAGTAGTGGCTGTAATTAATTGTTTTTTCCTGATTGGAGCGTTGATAAACCCTGCCCATAGTCCCTGTCTGATCTCAACTTGTGGTTTAGCTTCTGTTGCCGGTATAGTCTCAATCTCAGAACTAATACTAGCTTCGATACTTGATGATTCAACCAAACTTTCTCCTATGGAGATACTATGAACATTATCTATAGTTTGGCGGTCACTACTATCACCATCTGGGACATTAAATAAACCCGTATCAGGCAGTCCTTGTTCTAATTCTTCAAGATCGAAAAAGCTACTATCAATTTCATCAAATTCTAATTCGTCTTGATAATCTAACCCTTCTTGTTCTGCACTAGCTAATTCATCATAGTTTTCTACGGCAAAAGGCTCTGTAAATACTGTATCTATATCTAATTCAGAACTATTATCTTCCTCGCTAAAGCTATTTTCTGCGGAAAAATCTTCAAAATCAGACTCGGCTAAAGGTTCTTCCTCCTCTTCTACCATGAAAGTAGCTTTGTTACTAATTGAACTGTAATTATTAGCTTCGTTGCGGATTTCAGTCTCTTCTACCTCGGAAAATTCGAGATCATTTGCTGGTTGATAATAGTCAAAATCTTGTTGCTCTACAGACGATTCTTCAAATTGAGCAAATGGATCTTCTCCTGCACTGGCATCAAATTCTTCTACATTGTCTGATTGAGAGCCTTCTTCTGCAAAAGAATGATTAAAGGACTCGTGTCGATCGACTTCTAACTCCTGCTCTTCTAATTCTGCTTGACTTTCATTTAAATCAAAATCATCTAGTCCAAATCCATAACTGGGATTACTCTCAAAATCAGCTGAGGAGATCTCTTGTTCTTCGACAAAATCTGCTGAAAGCCAATCTTCTTCTGGAGTAGATTCTGAATCTGATGGATGAGATTGTTGTTGTAGCTGTTTTATCTGCTCTATACCACTATAGGCAAAATCAAGTAAATTTTGCTCCTCCGTCAATTGTAGAACCGCTTCGTATTGTTGTTGTGCTAAATCATAATCTTGGAAGCCATAACAATAAATATGACCTCGTAGCAACAGGACATTGGGATTATCTGGAAATTCTTCCACTAGATGATCGATGATTTCCGCTGCTTGGAAAAAATCTCCTTGTAAATAGGCTTTTTCCGCTTGTCCGTATTCTTGAGAATAATTCGTTCCTGATGCCATTTGCTTTTTGTCAAGTTAATCAACTTTGCTTATTCGTAACCTAGATACCTGCTTCTGGCTCTGACTTCCAATGGCTAATAGTTATTCGGGGATGAATAATTATAGTATGCTGCCGTAAATATAGGTAAGTATCAATAATAGTAAGAATTTATAATTAAGCCGCCCATCTTGCCGAGCGCAGCATTTTGGCAGGGTCTAACAAGTTTAAACCTTGTTCTGAATCATTACTAAGTTGCCATTGACCTTGTACAAAAGGAGCCATGTTATCAGGTAAATTGTCTGTTACCTGTATACTTTCCACATCTAACCAATCCATTTCGCCAATACGCTCGATCGCTAGGCCAATAATTTGGTCTTGGTTTTCGATCGCAATTATGGGTATGGTTGGTCTGTCCGTATTCAATGAACCCGAATCTCCTAAAAACTGACCTAGATCGGCAACCCAGATAATTTTTCCTCGCAAATTAATTGTTCCCAATAATAAGGGAGAAGCATTAGGTATGGGTGTAATTTGCTCTGGACTTGGTTGAGTAACTTCTGCAATTCCCGTAGCTGGCAATGCAAACTCTCGTCCAGAAGCTAAATAGAATCTTAGATGCAACTCTCCTTCGGGAGTATCCAATGACTGGAGTTCCAAAGAAAGTTCTTGGTCTTGTTCGATAAAGATATCTGGATTGCTAACCATAGTAGTTCAGGAAAATTTTCTTGATAATATTTTGTCGTCTTAACGATAAAATTCCAAGTAGATCGAGCAGATAAACAGTCATTAAGAATTAACTCAGGCTCTTAATAGTTGCTTCACCGTCCCAATTAACTCAACAGGCTGAAACGGTTTAGCTATATAAGCATCTGCTCCTTGTTTCATGCCCCAATAGCGATCGAATTCTTCTCCTTTAGAAGAACACATAACTACAGGAACATTTTGTGTCTTAGGGTCAGACTTGAGCCGCCGACAAAGTTCGTAACCATTCATTCGGGGCATGACAATATCCATGACTACAATGTCAGGGCTAAACTTCTCCAAATGTTCTAATGCTTCTACTCCATCGCAAGCTACTATAACTTTCAGACCAGTACCTTTAAGCAAGTCTGAAATCATCTGCCTTTGTGCCAAGCTATCCTCTACGATTAGAACTTTACTCATAACACACTATCTATCTGCAAAATTCATACTCAATTGATTCAA
>JASJDI010000185.1 GCA_030065155.1 Xenococcaceae cyanobacterium MO_188.B29 | reverse complement strand
GCTTCTTGAAGATTTAGGATAGAGCAAAAATGTCTTGAAAGCTAAAAGCTAATAGCGCGTGGGGGATGGCGAGGCTTCCTCGCCATATCCAACCACGTAAGACGCTAAAAGCTAATAGCTAAAACCGATTGATAAACAGTACATTACCTTAACTTGTCACGAATGGGTATTAGGTATCAGAAAAATAAAGTATGTAAATGATTTTGCCTAAGTAGTTATTATCCTAAATAGTAGTTGCAATTGCTTCTAAATCTTCTTGGAATTTTTGCTGATTAAAATAATAGCGATCGCCCAAAAAGTTTACTATTCTAGTGGTATCATCTTCGGCATTTTGTAAACAGGTAGACGCGCCAGGAGAAGGAGTAATATTAAAGATAATTTTATCTCCGACAATTTTTGCCTCTCCTAAATCTAAACTTTGGGTTTCTAGATTAACGATCTGAGGTCTAATTCCTCCATAACCCTTGGCATAATTTAGATCTTTTAGCTTAATCGAAGGAATAATTTTTTTCACTTCTCGAATAAATAATCTTTTGCCAAGGACAGGAATATCGTAGAGAAAGTTGAGCAAGATATATTTGAAAATTGTTATATCTGATAGTATTTTAAAGAAACTTTGAAAAGCTCTGAAACTGAGTCCTGCTGTCTGAAAATACTCATAAATAGTAGCATAATGATGACGTTCCAACATAGGTAAAACTTTAGCAGTTGGTCCAAACCTAGTAACATGAGGATTATCTACTTCAGGATCGCCGTGAATAGCAGCAAAAGGTAATTTCTGACGCTGAACAGTATAAACTTTACCTTTCAACATTTCTGGGGCAAAATAAAAGCTACCCGCAGCACTAAGAAGAGCATATTGCTTTCCATAACCCAAAGATTTAGCTATTAATAAACTATGCGCTCCTGCCATCACGGCAACAGTCTTAGCAACAAGATTTTTTTGTCCTGCTTTAATTAAATAAAGGTTATTTTGTTTAACTATTTTAGTAACTTTTGTTTCCATCATTACATCAATAGTTTTTTCTTCTTGCTTTAAGGCATTATCTAAAAATGATTCTGCTAGTTTTTGGAAATTGATAGTATAGCCTTCAGGAGTAAATAAAGCGATAATTTCTTCATCTGCTGGTCTTTCCTCTAACACTTTAGGCTCGAGAGATTCTATTTCTTCTCTATTTAGTAAACGTAAAGCGGGAAACAAACTTTTAAATTCTTGATATCTTGACCTTAACTTTTCTACTTGTTGATGACCAACAGCCAAAACCATTTTATGATATTTGGTATGAATTATTCTTTGGCTATCTCGTTGCAGGAGATAATTTTTAACTAAGGTAGCAGCCCGATTAACTTTAGTAGCTTTTTCCAGAGTATAGTTAGTTTCTATATCGCCGAAATGCAGAGTTTGACTATTACTAGTCTTATGGGAATTAACTAATGCCACTGCTGGATTTTTCTCAATCAAAGCAATTTTTTTGACATTAGTATAATTGCTTAAAGTATATAGCAAAGAAGTTCCACAGACTCCTGCACCAATAATCACTACATCATACATATTGCTTGTTTCTAGAGACATGAACTTACTAGTCATTAGTTATCAGTTATTAATTATCAGTTATTAGTTATTATTTATGTAACTAATCGAACAAACATCCCCACAATCCATCTTGATTTATCTGAGTGCATCTATGACTTTATGAATAACAAAAAATGATTATCAAATTACTTCGGACTAATCCTCTAACCTAAGTCAATATAGTAATTTCTTGTTCCCTTCGCGTCCAAAGCCTCTCCCAGACGATTTAGTCCATGAACATAGGCAGCAGTACGGACATCTACAGACAATTTTTGAGCAATCGACCAAACTCTTTCAGTTTCCGCTTCCATTTTAACTTTAAGACGCTGATTAACTTCCTCTAACGTCCAGTACCAGCCATTACGATTTTGTACCCATTCAAAATAACTAACAGTTACACCACCAGCATTAACCAAAATATCTGGAAAGACATGAATTCCCTTTTCTGCGAGAATAGGATCGGCAGCTGAGGCGATCGGACCATTAGCAACTTCAAAAATAAACTTGGCTTTAACATCCTTAGCATTATCTGCTGTAATTTGGTTTTCTAAAGCAGCAGGAATTAAAATATCTACATCTAAAGCAAGTAATTCTGCATTACTAATAACTTGATGTTCTACAATACTGCAAACTGTATCTTCACAATAAACAGCTTTAATACTACGGCTACGATTTTTATATTCACGAATACTGGGAATATCTAAACCTTGGGGTGTATAGATACCTCCTTGGGAATCACTGACTGCAACTACTTTGTATCCAGCTTTAAAGAGCAATTCTGCTAAGATTGACCCTGCATTACCAAAACCTTGGATTGCTACTGTTGTATTGTATGGATTTTTAACAAATTTAGGTAAGGTTGCCCCAATTACATAAAATGCCCCTGTAGCTGTAGCCGTATTTCTGCCTTCACTACCACCTAAAGTCAAAGGCTTGCCTGTTACTACTCCCCGCGATAACTGACGTTTAATGATGCTATATTGATCCATCATCCAACCCATAATAGTAGCGTTGGTATAGACATCAGGAGCAGGAATATCTACATCGGGACCAATAAAATCAGCGATCGCATCTATATAACCCCGACTCAATCTTTCCAATTCTGCTTTCGATAATTCTTTCGGATTAACGGTAATTCCGCCTTTAGCACCTCCAAAGGGTAAATCTAATAAGGCACATTTAAAAGTCATCCAAAAGGCTAGAGATTGTACTTCATCTAGGGTAACATTGGGATGATAGCGTACCCCTCCTTTGCCCGGTCCTCTAGTGTCATCGTAACGTACCCGATAACCTTGAAAGACCTGTAAAGAACCATTATCCATCCTCACAGGAATCGACACAGTTAAACTAGCCTTCGGATGTCTTAATCTTTCGATCGCATCTTCCGACATAGAAATATGCTTTAAAGCTTGTTCTAACCGCGAACTTGCATCAGCAAATAAGGAATGTTTAGTTTGTGTGCTTTGAGATTCTTTTAATTGAGGAGAAAATAGAGAAGTAGAAACAGTGGTTTGAGTCATAAAAGACCCCCTAAATCTTTTTAAATCTTAAATTATTAATTGATAATAGATAAGGAAAAATTGCTAAATTTTCCTTAAGAAAGAGCTTAAATTTTGCCTATTCCAATCAATAGAAAACCCTCATATTTTTATTGAAACAAGAAAAATGTATAATTTGCTACTTTTTAATATCTGTTTACGAAAAGTTAATTAATTTAAAACAAAAGAATACTAACCTTAGAAAACTTTTCCCCATAGATCGATTTCAATAGGTTCTGCCAAAAAGAGATCGGCTTTCTCATTAACCACCTGCATGTAAGACATTTGTAAATGCTTAGCATAATCTTCTTGGCTTACCCAATTTTCATAAACTAAAAATAATCTGGGATCGGTCTTAGATTGATAAAGATTGTAGTTGATACAGCCTTCTTCATTGAGAATGAAAGGCATGATTGATAAGTATTCTTGCTTAAATTTTTCTTCCATTCCAGGTTTAACTAGAATACGAATAGTAATGGTTAATGGTTGTTGCTTCATTGAGAAACTCTCGAATAATCAGTACAACAGATAGCGATAAATGTCTGGCAAAAAAATAATACTATATCTCGGATATACACAAGAGACTTATAGTCATTCCCATTAGTTTCCAAAAGTAAAACAATATTATGCAAGAGATGTTATGAAGTTTGTTCACAACCCAGGAATAAAAATCAGTTTTTTGTATAAATTTAGATGCTGTAGTTCATATCTTCTAAAATATCTTTAAATTCTTGATTACATAAAAATAAATCTGAACCATTCATTTCGGTTTTATATCTTTCAGTTTTACCCTTGTTAAAATTCCAGGAAGTATTTTTGCTCTTTTCATGTTTTAGATATATTTCTTCTATTTGCTCTTTTTTTAACTTCAGGTTGAAGTATTCACTCATTTCTTGAAGATAAGATAATTTGTTTTCCATCAAATCCTCATATCTAATAAAAAACACATTGCCAAATTCTTTCCATTTATACCAGTTACTTGTCCAAGACTTAACTATGGGAATACTATCTTTAATAGTTACCATATTTTTACAAGCATTTGAATGGTCTATTCCTTTTCTTGTTCTTTCTCCGTGATCAATAGCAGAAAGAATAATATCCCTAGGATCTCTATAAGAAAAAGTTGCTTTTGCTAATCCTAAAATAATTAGTAGCTTAATAAAAAAACTTGGCTTTGAATGAGTTTTTATAACAATGTTTCCGTATTTTGTTTTGAAAAAAATTATAGTTAGAAAATTCTGAAAGTATATTCCTCTTAAAAATCCGTAGTTAGAATACTTTTTAAACTCTTCTTGGGCTAATGCATTATTCTGATTAGCTAATGCCAATAAGTCTTTCTGGTAGTTGTAGACAAGAGTGCTAGCAGATTTAGGAATACTACTACTTATTACTATCATTTTTAAACTTATTACTCATTACTCAATTTTTTAGTAACCTATACGAAAAAGATTTAGTATTACCTATTTGAGAAAAGCTATACCTATTACCTTCTCTCCTCATTTAGTTGGTAAGAGTAGATCAAGCTAATAACGGTGCTGCGGAGATTAGCTTTAAAGTATAGGGATGACTAGGTCGATCGAAAATATTTTTAGTAGTATCGAGTTCGACTATTTTACCTGAATTCATCACCGCAATACGATCGCAGAAAAATCTGGCTACCCAAAGATCGTGAGTAATAAATAGATAAGTTAAATTAAATTCGGCTTTTAAAGCTAACATTAATTCTAAGACTTGGGTTTGTACTGTCGCATCCAACATACTCACAGGTTCATCACAAATAACCAGTTGAGGGCGAGTAATTAAAGCACGGGCAATGGCTACTCTTTGTTGTTGTCCTCCTGATAATTCCTTCGGATAACGATGATAATAATCTGTCACGGGAGCTAAACCTACTTTTTCCAGCATGGTTTCTACTTCCCTTTTCGCCTCTGCTGGCTTGGCTAACTGATGAATTAATAAAGGATCGGCAATACTATCACCAATAGTCATTAAAGGATTAAGACAAGCGTGGGGGTCTTGAAATATCATTTGTATTTGACGACGCTTAATCCGCATTTGCGATCGATTAAGTTTGGTTAAATCTTCTCCTAAAAATTCTACTGTCCCCTCTGTAGGTTGAATTAGCTGTAAAATAGTCCGCGACAAGGTACTTTTACCACAGCCAGATTCTCCGACTAAGCCTAAAGTTTCTCCTGGGTAAAGAGAAAAGCTAATATCATCGACAGCTTTAATAACTTTCTTTTCCTTGGAGAATAGTTGCTGAATAAAATTACTTTCTAAGGTGAAATATTGTTTTAAATTGTTGACTTGTAATAACGGTTGTGGTTCATAGGATGATTCTTGAAACTTAGTCTCTTTTGGTTTTTGAATTTGTAATGCTGCTTGCAGAAGAGATTGAGTATATTCGTGTTGAGGATTATAGAGAATTGATTTAACATCACCAGACTCCACCATTTTGCCATCGTACATTACGGCAATGCGATCGCAATATTCCCCGATCATAGCCAGATCGTGAGAAATTAATAACAATCCCATTTCCCTCTCACTACACAAACGGGTTAATTCTTCTAAAATTTCTGCTGAAACAGTAACATCCAGACTAGTAGTTGGTTCATCAGCTACGATTATTTGAGGATCTAGTAGTAAAGCAAGAGCGATCGCTACTCTTTGTCTCATTCCCCCACTAAATTCATGGGGATATTGTCCCCAACGGTTAGGGGGAATTCTTACCGCTTCTAAAGCTTCGATCGCCTTTTGTCTAGCTTCCTGGTAAGATAACTCTGGTTGATGTGCCTTAAGAGTTTCTACACAATGATCGCCAATAGCCATGAGAGGATCGAGGCGTGTCATGGGGTCTTGAAAAACTAAAGCAACTACCTCTCCTCGTAATTTACGCAATTCTTGAGCATTTAAGTCAAAAATCGACTTATTCTTATATAATGCTTCTCCTTTTGTCTCACTACCGGCAGGTAACAAACGCATAATTGCCCTACCAATAGTTGATTTACCACATCCCGACTCCCCTACTAATCCTAGTCTATCTCCAGGTTTGAGGTTAAAAGACACATCATCTACAGCCCAGACAATTTCTTGGTTCGATCGATGGGGATAGGCAACTCGAAGGTTATTAACTTCTAGTAGAGTCATAGATGTTAAGGATATAAATATAGCAAGTCTACTGCATTTTAATTACTGAAGGGAAAAATTGCAGCTAGCTCTGATAAAATTGTTTTTCTAAATTAGTACAGACAGGAAAAACTTTCCCTCTAATTTGTTTGTTGGGAGAAAAAATACGAATATTTATCGATGGCAATCTTCAGGAATTTCTAGGGATTTTTTGTTTGTTTTTAACGCAGCTAAATCCTAATAATCCTAAGCTTAATAAGCTAAGCAGAGAAGTAGGTTCTGGAGTTCCCACTGCTACTTGTCCCCGAATTGCACCACCAGGAAAATCGAGGGAATGAATATTCCAATATAAAGAAGTATCACCTTCAGATACAGAGAGTAATTCCTCAACTAATGAGGGAAAGTCTGAGAAAGATTCTGTGGCAACAAATTCCCCTTTGGCTTCTTCTAAAAGACCAGTTATAGTAGTACCTTCATTGGCAATATCAATAACAAGATTGTCATCTAGATCGCTAGCAACAAAATAATTCCCTAAATCATCTTGTCTTAACTCTTTGATGGGAAAGGGTAATTCTCCATTTGCTCCACGGCTAGCACCTGCATGAAGGTGGAAGAAAATTATATCATTACCTTTGGTGGGAGCAGTTTCATTGTTTAGTGCCGTAAAATCTAGTTCTGGGGTGACAACAACCTCATACTTGAGCGCAAAGTTATTATTATTATCTTGTAATAGATCTAAGGTGGCAAAGCCAGTAGCAGTAGAGGTTGATTCATCAACTTCCTGACTAGCATCTAAAGAAGAAGTAAAACGCCTAACTAATTCAAAAGCTTGGGCTGGTTGGCTGATAGACAGGACAATAGGTGTTAGAGTCAAGGTGCAAAGAGGAAGATGTAGCGATCGTTTCATTTTTTTAAGAAACTCCTTAAATAGAAATATTTGTTCTGAAATTTAGTTAATTTCCGTAGTGATTAAAATACAATATATACTACTCAATTGTATTGTAGATTATATTACTTATGCTGTTTCTTCTAGTAAAGATGGATTTTTTTAATATTGCTGTTTACGTTGGAATATAATTGCCAATAATTAACTTTGCCTACCTAATAGCTGAGAAATATCGCAGCCACTAATTATATTAAGAAAATTAGCTAAATTTAAATCTTGATTGCAATATGAGAGTTTTTCTAAAAATTATCAGCAACAAAATGATATTTTTTTATGAATTGAAAGATTCACATAAAAATATGTATAACAAAAACACCAATAAAGATTTGATTAGTGCTGGTATTACTGCTGGTTTAGGGGCAGGCGTAGTTACTTCTTTTGCTGTAAGTCAAGGACAAAACCCTTTGATAGCTCTAGCCATTACAGTAATAGCAGGTTTATTTGGTGTTATTTGTCATCAAAACGATCTTATATAAGAGCTAAATCGTTAACTGTCTACTCGCTACTTACTACTTACTACTTTGCTTAACTAGGGTTAGTGAATAGCGAGTATTGGTGTCTAATGACTGATAACTATTTATATTACTATTTTGGGTATTTTATAGAATATACTAATCTTCAAACCTGTATTGTCAATTTACACTAACCATAAAAATTTCTTCCCAGGGACTAATTTCTGCAGAGCTATAGGCTTTCAAAATCAAGTTTTTCTCTTTTCCCCCAATAATCAATCAAAACCTAATATAAGCATTTCTACATAACTCTTTATTGATTTAGCAAGATTTTTTCTTAGAATTTAGCTAATCCAGATAGCAGTAGTTCAGTGTATGCTATCAATCAAGTTAGTGCGAGGAGTCGGTTGAATGAATTTGCATATTGATGCTTTAGAAGTCCTCAAGGCAACGAGTCGGACTTTCTATATTCCTATTAGTCTCTTACCAGAAAAATTGCAAGCAGCAGTAGCCTCAGCTTACTTATGTATGCGGGCGATCGATGAAATTGAGGATCATCCAGAATTAGATAATCTCATTAAAGCCAAATTATTACGCCAGATTAGTCTAAATTTACAAGAAACTGTCAATAATGACTATTCCAATCATTTTACCCAAGGTTTAGAAACCTACCAACAAACCTTACCCGAAGTAACCTTAAGAATTGGAGAATGGTCTATACTTGCACCAGAAACCATTGCCCCACGTATTTGGGATGCTACAGCAGCGATGGCAGATCGTATGGCATATTGGGCAGAAAATAATTGGGAGATTAATACAGAATCAGATTTAGACCGCTACACTTTTAGCGTTGCTGGTGCAGTAGGACTGTTACTTTCAGATCTCTGGGCTTGGTATGATGGCACTCAAACTAATCGTATTCATGCGATCGGATTTGGTCGTGGGTTACAAGCAGTGAACATTGTTCGTAATCATAGTGAAGATCTCAAAAGAGGAGTTGATTTTTTACCTTCTGATTGGACAATGAAAGATATGCAAACTTATGCTCGTCGGAATCTTCAATTAGCTGATTTATATACTAAGTCTCTAACTTTAGGTCCAGCATTAGACTTTTGCCAGATTCCTCTAGCTTTAGCTTATGGAACTTTAGACGCTATCGCTTTAGGAAAAGACAAACTAACCCGTAATGATGTTTTAAATTTGGTAGAAAAATTTATCAGAGTCAAATCAGCTTGAGTTAATTATCTGTAAAGTAAACTTTAATGTCTCTAGGAAAAATCGATAACTAAGGACCAATAACTAGAAACTATAGATCTAAAAAGTTCTCATAACTCCAATCGGATTGCTATAGTTATTAATTATTAATTTGTCTGAGTTGACTGGAAATAAATATGGACTGGTGGCGAAAACTCAAAAAGAATTCCCTAGCAAGATTTGGGGCTATTTTGCTAATTTTATTCTACATAACGGTGATTTTTGCCGATTTTGTTGCTCCTTATGATGCCTATTCATCTCAGACAGATGGTTCTTTATTACCGCCAACGCAAATATACTGGCGATCGCCCGAAGGAGAATGGATTGGCCCTCATGTCTATCCTACTACTCTAGGGCCAACACAAGTAGAAACAGGCGATCGAGAATTAAGAGTTGATTTTACTCAACCTTCTCCTCTTCGTCTTTTCGTTAAAGGCAAACCTTATAATTTGTTTCAAATTACCCTACCTCTACCGCCTAACTTTGAAGAAGTAACTATCTTTCCTGGTATTCCTGTTCAACGTCATTTATTCGGTGCTATTGGCGAAGGTAAAATTAATCTCTTAGGTACAGATGAACAAGGAAGAGATCAATTTAGCCGTTTAGTTTTTGGAGGCAGAATTAGTCTCTTTATTGGCTTGGTAGGAATTACGATTTCTTTTCCCTTAGGAATGCTAGTAGGAGGTATTTCTGGTTATTTTGGTGGTTGGATTGATGGGATTTTAATGCGCTTAGTAGAAGTATTAATGACTATTCCGAGTATTTATCTACTAGTAGCTTTAGCAGCGGTTTTACCCCCTGGTTTAAGTAGCGCGCAACGCTTTTTACTAATTGTTTTAATTACTTCTTTTATTAGTTGGTCAGGATTAGCCAGAATTATTAGAGGACAAGTACTATCTCTCAAACAAAGAGAGTTCGTCCAATCAGCCCAAGCCATAGGGGCGAAGCCATTATATATTATTGTGCGTCACATCCTACCCCAGACTGCAACCTATGTAATTATTTCTGCCACTCTTGCTGTACCTGGATTTATTGTGGCAGAATCAGTTCTCAGTCTAATTGGTTTGGGTATCCAACAACCCGATCCTAGCTGGGGAAATCTGCTGTCGATCGCTACTAATGCCTCAATTTTAGTCCTACAACCCTGGCTAATTTGGCCTCCCGCATTATTAATTATCTTGACAGTATTGGCATTTAATCTTTTAGGGGATGGTTTGAGAGATGCTTTAGATCCTCGGAGTTTGCAAAGGTAAAACCATTTCTCGAAAATAACTAGAGAGTGTGGATTGACACATTCTTAACTTTTACGGGTCATTTCAAATAAATTTTGGGCTTGAGAAGTCAGGAATCCTTCAAACAATTGAGTTTGATTATCTCCAATCGCGATCGCATTTCTTTGGGCAATTTCGTAATAGGCATAAGTCCAAGGAATTTGTCTTAATTCCCCATTGTTGTCGTCTTCTATTGTTACCATCTCTGTAACGGCTTGAGTGGCTGTTTGACGCAAACCAGTAGCTACACTTCCTTCAATCTTATCTTTCATGGGAATACCCTGAGTTGCTAAACCACGGGCAGTAGTTTTAATATCTGGATAAAGGGAAGTATGCTGACGATTGACATAACCTGTAAAATGATTGACTGCGTAACCGTGTAGTAGCACCCAAGCACCATACTGACTAACAGAATTAACGCTTTCTACTACAGATAGTTTAGGTGGTTGCCAAGGACGAGTAAAGACTTCTTGTAGTTGAGTAGCAATATTTTCTGTCTCTGAAGTAGTAGATGCTGTTTCTAGCTGTTGAAGGAAAGCTGATAAGTTACAAAAGTTTCCTGAAATAACTGTTTGTTCGATTTGTTGAGCGATCGCCGTAGGTAAAGCATCGACAATTAATTCACTAATAAATAGTTTAGGCAAATCAAAACGATCTTGTTCGGGATGACGATAGTGATGGGCATAAAGATATTTATCGGGAAAAGTATATTCTCCTGCTAATTCATAACCTAAAGCTTTAATGACATTGGCAACATAGGGAATACCTAGATTTATTTCCCCTTCAGGGCGATCGATAGTTAAACGCAAAGAACGAAAAGCAATATGATCGTTAGCAATGATTCCTCCTGCCTCTTCAATCATCTGCTGATAAATACGAGCATATTCAACCCGCTTACTATAATCTTGCCAAAGATGCTCCCATAACTGACGAATAATTTGGATTTTGTTCATCTTTACTCCCTACTCCCTACTCTCTAATTACCTTATCCAAAATCTCCAAGGCTACTTGAATTTGTTCTTGACTAATTACTAAGGGCGGACAAAAACGAATTGCTGCTTTTCCACAACCAAGCAATAATAAACCGTGATGAAAAGCTCGATCGACAATCTGATTTCTCAATTCAGGATTAAGATTACCCTCAGTATCTAACAGATCGATCGCTACCATCAATCCTTTCCCTCTAGCTGGAGAAACTTGTTTAAATTTTTGGGCTAGTTTATTTAAACCTGCTTGTAACTCTTCTCCTCGCTGATGGGCATTATCCATTAATTCTGCTTCCAGTAATGACAAGGTGACATTAGCAGCAGCACAAGCCACAGGATTGCCTCCAAAAGTTGTCGCATGAGAACCAGGTTGCCATGTCATGATTTCTGGACGAGAGAGGATTGCCCCCAGAGGTAAACCGCTAGCAATACCCTTAGCCAGAGTAATAATATCTGGCATTACTTCCCAGTGTTCGATGGCAAATAGTTTACCTGTTCTGCCCATGCCTGACTGAACTTCATCTACTATCATCAAAATACCGTGGCGATCGCAAATTTCTCTAATCCTGGCTAAAAAACCATCCTCTGGTACTAGATAGCCTCCTTCGCCTTGTATAGCTTCCACAACTATGGCTGCTATTTCTTGGGGTGGTAATACCGTCAGAAATAATTGTTTTTCCAAATAATCCAAACTAGCATGAGTACCGTAGGGAATATGATTTACTCCAGGTAGAAGAGAACCAAAACCCTCACGCTGCACTTTTTTAGAAGCAGTTAAAGACATTGCCCCATAAGTACGCCCATGAAATCCACCCAAAAAAGCTAGAACTCGATCGCGCTTAGTATAGTAACGAGCTAATTTAATCGCCCCTTCATTAGATTCTGCACCAGAATTGGTAAAGAAAACACGGGCGCGAACACCATCATTAGCTGGAAAAGGAGCGCGGTTTGCTAAACTCTCAGCTAATACTACCATCGGCTCATAGTAAAAATCTGTCCCCGACATATGCAGCAAATTAGCTGCTTGTTGCTGAATCGCTTCTACGACTTGAGGATGAGCATGTCCTGTGGCTGTCACCGCAATACCCGCAGTCATATCCAAAAAAACATTACCATCTACATCTTCCACCATACAGCCTTCACCTTTTGCCACTACCAGAGGATAGCCACGAGTATAGGAAGGAGAAGTAACGGCTACATCTCTAGCAATTAATTCTTGAGCGCGTTTTCCTGGCAAAGAAGTACGCAATCGAGGTAATGTTGGCAAACTACTGTTTAAAGTGCTGTGCATTTAAAGCCACCAAAGAGAAGAATTAATTACGATGCTTTCTCTCATCTATTTTAGGATTGCTCTAAGCAAATTGCTATTGCTGAATTTAGGTAAGATACGTAGTTTAAATAGTAACTTTTAATACTTTTCATTATTTATATTATATATATATCTTTATGCTAAACCCAAAAAACATTCATTTTCCTTTATGATGTAAATATATCCATGAAAATGTTAGTACAAAAAGAGAACTAAGGGAGATAAACCTTTGATTCAAACAACTCTGCATCAGCTAAAAGTATTTGAAACAGTAGCCCGCCACGCCAGTTTCACTCGTGCTGCTGAAGAGTTATTTATTACTCAACCTACAGTATCGAGTCAAGTCAAGCAATTAACTAAATCTATAGGTTTACCTCTATTTGAACAAATTGGTAAAAGCCTATATTTAACTGATGCGGGTAAAGAGTTATTAGCAACTTGTCACGATGTTTTTGAGCGACTAGATAACTTTGAAATGAAAATAGCCGATCTAAAAGGCACAAAACAGGGGCAATTGAGGTTAGCAGTCATTACAACTGCCAAATACTTTGTTCCTCGCCTCTTAGGCTCTTTTTGTCAGCATTATCCTGGTGTCGATGTGGCATTACAAGTAACCAATCATCAAGAGATCCAAAGAAGGATGTTAGAGAATGAAGATGATTTATACATAGTGAGTAATCCACCCCAAGAAATAGATTTGCGTAGTGAACCATTTTTAGATAATCCTTTAGTAGTAGTAGCTAATAAAAACCATCCCCTAGTTGGTCAAAAAAATATTCCTCTACAACAACTAAACAATATCCAGTTTATTATGCGAGAAAAGGGGTCTGGGACAAGAACGGCAGTACTAGATTTATTATCTAAAAATAAAATTTCCGTCAAGGTCAAACTAGAACTTGGTAGTAATGAGGCTATCAAACAAGCGATCGCGGGAGGATTAGGTATATCTGTTCTATCCGAACATTGTCTAATCTCCGAGGGCATAAGGGGAGAATTAACTATCCTCGATGTAGAACATTTCCCGATTAAGCGTCGTTGGTACGTATCTCACTTAGCAGGTAAGCAGTTATCTGTCATTGCTCAAACCTTCTTAGATTATCTTTTATCCGAAAGTAAAAATATTCCTTTACCCTCATACCGAATTGCAGCTAAGGTTTGAACGATTTTTTGCTCTAATAGCTGGGAATTCGTGACAATTTAAGGTGGTGCGCTTTTTGCCCAAAGGTT
>JASJDI010000184.1 GCA_030065155.1 Xenococcaceae cyanobacterium MO_188.B29 | reverse complement strand
CTAAACGCAAATCTTCTATTTGGGATGTAGTTAATTTGTGCTGATTCTCCTCTTTCTGCAATTAATTCTTCCTGCTGTTGAATGAATAACATTTTAAGTTTAAGCTGTCTGGGATATTCTTTGCTAGAAATCACCTAGGATATTTCTAAGTAAGAAATTACCAATACAAGGTTGGACAAACCCTGACTTTCGATGAAATAACTTCTGATCGAAGATAAATTTTGCCCACCTTGTCAAGCTTTTACCTCAAGATGCTTCCGATTCAGAAATTGTTTTTTCTTGACGCAATAATTCTAGTTCAGCTTGGCGAGATTCGATATCTTCTTTTAGTTGCTGAATTTGTTTTTCTCGACTTTTAATTTGGCGTGTCTTACCCCAAAACTGAAAATAATTGCGTACTTTAATCCAAGTCAGATAAAGTCCAGATAAGATAGCTCCGAGACCCATGGAAACAATCAGCGCAACTGCCAGAGAAACTTGGATTTCAAGCTCAGGCAGAATTTTTAGAGCTATTTCTTGAGTATTTTGCAGGCTGAACAAAGCAAGAGCTAAACAAGTGAGAAAAATTATTAAAAAATCAAAAATAATCATAGTTTTGTGTAACTTTTGACCTCAATTAGATAAGTTATCTTTCTATATTGCTGATTGCACAAGGGTATCATCTTAACAAGATATTCCCACCATTATATTAAGGTCAAAATGGGACAAATTCGGACTTAAGAAGTACAAGTCTTAGAGCAAATTACTGAAAAGGTGTGCATTGACCCCCTAATCCTTCCACAATGGCACAGGTATTAGTAGTCATCATGCCAATATAATTATCTGTGGGCGTACCTTGTTGTCCTAAACTTTCTGTTAGTAGTGGTATTT
This sequence comes from Xenococcaceae cyanobacterium MO_188.B29, assembly GCA_030065155.1. Classification (GTDB taxonomy): domain Bacteria; phylum Cyanobacteriota; class Cyanobacteriia; order Cyanobacteriales; family Xenococcaceae; genus JASJDJ01. The sequence continues at coordinate 12,770 of JASJDI010000184.1, read as the reverse complement.
CTCCTACTTGCACGTTAGCTTCACGAGCAATGGTATTAATCAATCGATCGCTTTCTCCTGCTTCGGCAAAAATCGTTGTTACGCCAATTTCTTGGACTTTTGTGGCTAGTGTACCTAATCTAGCAGCAGTTGAACCTGCGTCTTCTCCTAAACCTTGTAATGTTTTATAGTCAGCAAAGTTATAGGCTTGAGCGTAATAATTTAGAGAATCGTGGGCAGTAACTAAGATATTTTTTCCTTGGGGAATGGTAGCAATTTGTTCTCCTATCCAAACATTGAGTTGTCCTAGTTGCTGGCTTAAAGCTTGAGCGTTTTGTAAATAAAGTTCAGCTTCGTTAGGATTCATTTGAACTAGTAGTGATTGAAGCAACTCTACTATGGTCATTACATTATTTACACTATGCCAAACATGAGAATCTGCTTCTAGTTCTTCTGCTGTATCGTCATCATTAATATTTTCCCCTTCATGATGATGCTCTTCTACCATAATTGGTTGAGGAACTGCCATTTCATAAATTGGTATTTTGGGTGCAGGATTATTACTTGCTTGGATTAACTTATTGATAGTTGGTTCTAATTGATAGCCCCCGTAAAGAATTAGTTGCGCTGATTCGATCGCTTGTTTATCTCGAGGAGTAGGGCTATAAGTATGGATATTTTGACCAGCATCCTGCAAGCAGTTTAATTCAATTGTATCTGCTGCAATAGTTTGAGTTAAATCGCAAAGAACATCATGGGATACTACCACCATTGCTTTATCTTTAGCTATGGCAACTTGGTTTTGGTTTACTGTAGTGCATCCCCAAAATCCTAATGTTAAGCACAAAATTGAACTACGAAATAAATTGTTCATTTTTTAAAGAATTAGCTCATGATAATGATTTTGATTATATAATGAGCTAGGTTAATTCTTGATAATGAGATTCATTTTCATTGAATTTTCAGCAAACTTGGTTATGCTCGCAGTCTGTAATTTGGCAATTTATTCAAATACCTGAAAAAATCTGAATTTTTCCCCTTTGACTTGCTCAAGCTTATCCGCATATTACTAAGTGTTGATACTCGTTTAGATCAAATAGGTTGTCATGCTGGAAGTATATAATTTAGCAGTTCACTACCATAACAATTGGGCAATTAACGATATCTCGTTCTGTTTACAGCCAGGACAGATAATGGGTTTATTAGGTCCTAATGGAGCAGGAAAAAGCACGTTGGTAAAGGCGATACTAGGACTTGTGCCAGTATCCAAAGGTGCAGTTAAATTTGCTTCGCGACCCCTCAAACGCCAGTTAAAAAAGGTAGCTTATGTACCTCAACGCAATCAAATTGATTGGGATTATCCTATTACTGTAGAAAAAGTAGTAATGATGGGGAGAATTCCTGCTACTGGTTGGTTTAGAAAGCCTTCTCCTAGCTCTTATCATATTGTTCGTAATGCTCTAGAGAAAGTAGGAATGTGGCAATATCGTCAACGTCAAATTAGAGAGTTATCAGGAGGACAACAACAACGAGTATTTTTAGCTAGAGCGATCGCCCAACAAGCAGATTTATTATTTTTTGATGAGCCATTTAATAATATTGATCTCCAGACAGAATCAATTATTTTTCAAACTTTTGCCGAATTGAAACAGCAAAAGAAAGCTCTATTAGTAATTAGTCACGATTTAGGCTTGACTTTAAATAACTACGATCGATTTTTATTACTTAATCATCAGATTATTGCTACAGGCTCTAAGCAAGAAGTATTAACTAAAGAGAATTTACAAAAAGCTTATGGTAAATTCAGTTCAGAGTTAGGAATTATTTAGGAGATTAGTGTTAATTAGTTGGTTAATTGAACCTTTAAGTTTTGAATTTATGCGTCTGGCGATCGCGATGGGCTTCTTTTTAGGTATTTTAGGGGCTGTAGTGGGTAGCTATTTAATTTTGCAGCAAATGGGTATGATGAGTGGGGTTGTTTCCCATGCAGTGTTACCTGGTATTGCTGTGGCTTTTTTCTGGGAAATTAATCTTGCTATCGGTGCATTTATCGCAGGTATATTAAGTGCTTTAGTAGTAATGCTCATTCAGTCGCGATCGACTATTAAAGTAGATGCTGCCATGGCATTAGTATTAAGTAGTTTTTTGGCTTTGGGAGTGATTTTAATTACTTTGCTCAAAACTCATCAAATAGATTTAGATGATCTTTTATTTGGAGATATCTTGGCTATTACATCCTTAGATGTAATTCAAACGGCAATTATTACAGCTATTATTCTTATTTTAACTAAGCTTTTTTACAAAGAATTAGAATTTTATACCTTCGATCCTATTGGGGCAAAAGCTTGTGGATTACCAGTTAATTTTCTCTATTTTGGTTTGATTTGTGCTATCACTATTACTATTGTTGCCAGTATGCAAACAGTGGGTGTTTTACTAGTAATGTCCCTTTTAGTGGGTCCTGCTATTACAGCTTATTTATTAGTTAAAGAGTTGCACGAAATGATGATTATAGGGGCAATTATTGGTGTACTTTCTACGGTTAGTGGTATGTATCTAAGCTACTATTTCGATTTACCTTCTGGTGCAGCAATTGTCATGATTGTATTTAGCTTTTTCTTGTTATCATTTCTTTTCAGTCCTAAACAAGGTGTTTTAATCAGGAAGTAATACTAGATTTAGTAGAAATCAGGAGTCAGGAGTCAGGATTAATAATAAGCAAGGGCTCGAAATCTTTTTCCTAATAAGAAATAATTCTCTATACATCGATTTAGATTTAGCGCTCAGGCGAAGCCTGGCACTGCACGATCGCTTATGCTTATTCTCAAGTATCTCTGAAAGATATTCGTAACTGGTTTGCCCATTCCTGCTACTGTATCTCACCAATGTGAGAAAGGCTATAAATCAAGTTTAAACTTTAATGTGGTTGTTTTAAATAGATTTGTATTATCCATTGGCGATCGCTAGTTTACGTTTCATAAGATCGGGATAGATAGCGATCGCTATTTCAATTTTACTTCCTACAGAAAAGGGCTTTAAGAACTTTGCCCTCAAAAGGTTTGCCTTTTAACATCCGATTCCAATAAACCCAAGGAAGACCATGCCGTTTCATCAACCACATTGAAAAACGCTCTTTAGCTGGATTGAAAGGGAAACAAGAATCAGGTTTATTATTGTAGTCAAACTCTGCCATTACTACGGAGTTATAGCCTGTAATCAGAGGACAGCAAGTATAGCCATTGTAAGTATTAGTTTTTTCTTGAGCGTTCATCACCGACAAAAGATTACTAACCAAAACAGGAGCTTGACCCCGCACTGCTGCTGCTGTCTTGGAAGTAGGAAGAGAGGATACATCTCCTAAACTAAATACATTAGGATAACGATGGTGTTGTAGCGTATTTCGATCGACATCAGTCCAGCCTTTGTTTGCTCCCTCTGACACTGCTAGAGGACTTTCTCTGACAAAATCAGGCGCACTCATAGGCGGAGTAACATGAATCATGTCGTAATGAATACTTACTTCTTTTGCTCCCTCATTAGTAGTAACATCAAAAATAGCTTCTTTAGTATCTGCTTTAATCTCTTTGAGATTGTGCTGAAAATTGACTTGAATATTACGACGTTCTACCACTTTGTCTAAAGTAGCGCAGTATTCAGGAACGGCAAACATCTTCCCTCCTGCGGTACAAAATAGAACTTGAGTATTGACTCCTACCCCACTTTTACTCTGAAAAACATCGTCCGCCATATACATGATTTTCTGCGGTGCGCCACCACATTTAATCGGAGTCCCTGGTTGAGTAAAGATTGCTGTACCACCTTTGAAATTTTGAATTGTCTCCCAAGTATAAGCAGCATACTCTTTGGCATAGTTACTAGTTACGCCATCTTTGCCTAAGGCTTCTTTTAATCCTTTGATTGAATGCCAGTTAATTTGAATACCAGGACATAATACTAGATATTCGTATTGAATTTGACTACCGCTTCTAGTAACTACTTGATTACGATCGGGGTTTAAAGTTTCTACATAATCCTTAATCCAGGTTGCTCCTTGGGGAATACAGTCTTGCTGATCTTTAATAGTTTGCTCTAATTGAAAAACACCACCGCCAACTAAAGTCCATCCTGGTTGATAGTAGTGTTTTTCTGAGGGTTCGATAATGGCAATATCTAAATTTTTGTTTTTGGCAAGAAGTTGAGCAGCTACGGTGATTCCTGCTGTGCCACCACCAACAACCACAATTTGATGATGTCGTATCTGAGATTTGATCGATGTTACTTTAGGCGATACTAGAGTTGTCATGGATATTACTTACAATGAAAAATCATTCTTGATTTTTTGACTGACCATATTACTATATGGATATATTATTAATAAGGCTAATTTTTTAAGTAAAACTTAAGCAAGGGAAAGTCATGTTATTTAGACAACTTTTTGACCAAGAATCCAGTACTTACACCTATCTAATTGCTGATACTAAAACTAAAGAAGCTATTCTGGTCGATCCAGTATTAGAACAAGTAGATCGAGATCTTAAGCTGCTAAAGGAACTAAACCTCACTCTCAAATTTTGTCTAGAAACCCATATTCATGCTGATCACATTACAGGAACGGGTAAATTACGGGAGTTAACAGGCTGTCAGGGTATTGTCCCTGCCAACGCTCAAGCTAAATGTGCCGATCGATTTATCGAAGATGGGGAAGTTATAACCCTAGGTGATATCGAAATTAAAGCGATCGAAACCTGGGGACATACAGATAGTCATATGGCTTATCTCGTCAATCAAGACAAAGTGTTGACTGGGGATGCACTGTTTATTCGTGGTTGCGGACGTACTGATTTTCAGAGTGGGAATGCAGGTATGCTTTATGATTCGGTAACGCAAAAACTGTTTACCCTTCCTGAGGAAACTTTAGTTTATCCAGGTCATGACTATCATGGTCATACTGTCTCTACCATTGGAGAAGAAAAGCGATGGAATCCTCGATTTGTAGGACGCGACCGCGCCTTATTTATCGAGTTTATGAACAACCTTAATCTTCCAGACCCTAAAAAAATAATGGAAGCCGTTCCTGCTAACCAAAGCTGTGGTCAAGTTGTTACTGCCAGCCGATAAACACCAAATAAGCTTATCTTCATTTAAATTACATGGTGCAGAGGTGCAGGGGTGCAGGGGTGCAGAGGTGCAGGGGTGCAAGGTTGAACGTTTTCCGAGCAATTTTAAATAATACCAATTAAATGCGTCTTAGCTTACCAAATTTTTGCCTAATTAATTTGAATAATAAATACTTAAGCAAAATTATTTGTATATTTTTTGATAAAGTTTGCAAGAGTTATTTTGGGGTTAAAAAACTCTAGCGATCGCACTCTAATTAATTTAGGATGAGATGGGCTTAAACTTTAGTTCTTGCTAATAACTAATGACTAATGACCAATAACTAACTAACTATCAAGTTCCGAATCAATCCTATCTTGAGTATTATTTGATTCTCCATTCTTTCTGAAAAAAATTTCATTCCACGTTTTCGTCAAGAATTGTTTCATGTGGGACGATATCTTTGTGGTCTCCACTGGTTTATCTTTTTGACCACACACTTCATCGGGTGTCCAGAAATGATCGTAATCGTAATAGCTCATAGTTACACCGAGAAATACTTATGTACTTCCCTCGTTATAATTTATGTTCTCTCACTACATTTCTCACATTCCTTATCTTTTTAGAATAATCCCTTATCAATATGTAACTTTAGTCAAAATAACTTCATAACTATGACTTTAAAGAAGGCAAGAAATTAACTAACTGAGGAAAAGTAATAATCAAAACTAAGACTAAAAGTTGCAGCAGAATAAAAGGAATTGTCCCGCGATAAATATCTTCTGTTTTAATTTCTGGGGGTGCTACTCCTCGCAAATAAAATAAAGCAAAGCCGAAGGGAGGGGTCAGAAAGGAAGTTTGTAAATTTGCTCCAATAATTACTCCATACCAAACCAAATCTAATCCTAAAGATTGTGCCACAGGAGCAAAAATAGGAATAACGATAAAAGCAATTTCAAAGAAATCAATAAAGAAACCAAGAATGAAGATGGTTAACATATTAACCATTAGAAAGCCAAGAGTTCCCCCTGGTAAATTAGCCAGCAGATCGAACATAAAGCGATCGCCATTTAAACCCCGAAATACTAAACTAAAAGCAGTAGAGCCAATTAAAATGAAAATTACCATCGTGGTAATTCTCATTGTGGCATCGCACACTTGTTTGAGTGCTGCCCAATTTAACTGACCATTCAAAGCAGCTAAAATCATTGCCCCCAGTGAACCAACAGCACCTGCTTCGGTGGGAGTAGCAATGCCAAAAAAGATACTACCTAACACTAATAAAATTAATAACAAAGGCGGGATCATTACTGTCAAGACTCTTTGGAACAAAGCCTTGCCAGTAATATTTCTCACTTCAGCAGGTAAAGCTGGTGCAGCATCAGGTTTTAAGAATGCCACAATAATTACATGAAGAGCAAAAGCTGTCGCCATCAATAAGCCAGGAATTAAGGAACCAATAAATAAATCTCCCACAGAAATTCCTAACTGATCTCCTAAAACAACTAACACTACACTAGGAGGAATAATCTGTCCTAAAGTACCTGAAGCAACAATTACCCCTGTTGCTAACTCCTTGTTGTAACCGTAGCGCAGCATAATTGGTAGAGAAATTAAACCCATAGCTACTACTGTTGCAGCTACTACTCCTGTAGAAGCTGCCAACAATGCCCCGACGATAACTACTGCGAGGGCTAATCCTCCGCGCATTCTACCAAAGAGAATCCCCATAGTTTCTAGTAACTTCTCAGCAATGCCTGTTTTTTCCAGCATTGAACCAAGAAAGATAAAGTAGGGGATAGCCAGTAAGGTATAGTTTCCCATGATGCCAAAAATGCGCGTGGGCATGGCAGTGAGAAAAATAGGATCGAAAACATTAAAAATAATCCCAATAATGCCAAATAATATGGCTACTCCCCCTAGAGAGAAAGCAACAGGATAACCAAGAGAAAGTAGTACTAATGCCCCTGCAAACATTACTACTCCTAGCCAGTCATAACTCATGGCGATCCTCCTGATTAGGATTGCTATTGCTAAAAATTGCCCAGTTTTTAATTGCTTCGGAAATACCCTGAAGAATTAATAATACTAAACTGACGATAATCATTGATTTGATGGGGTAGCGCGGTAAACCACCAGGATCGGGAGACATCTCTAGTATTTTCCAAGAATTGGCGATCGTTCCCCAAGAATAATAGATGATTAAACTGCAAAAAGGAATTAAAAACAGGATTGAACCAATAAAATTAGCTAAGGCTTGACGGCGAGGAGTCCAATCCTTATAAAAAATATCTACTCGGACGTGTTCGTTGTGCTTGAGGGCGTAAGCTGCACCAAGAAGGAATACTATATCAAACAGATACCATTGAATTTCAATTAAGGCATTAGAAGTTAGATTTTGTCCAATCCAACGCCCTAAATATCTTCCTCCCACATTCCAAACACCCACTAAAACCATAAATAGGACTAGCCAATAGGTAAGGCGACCTATCCATTCATTGATTAGGTCGATAACTCTGGCAATTCGTAGTAGCTTCTGCAATCTATCTCCTCGATTACTTAACTGCTTCGTAGGTAATGCTAAGATTTTTTAGGGCTTTCGTCTAGTGGTAATCACTTAGTACAACCTATTTTCGATCGATCTCCGAAAAATCATGTTTGTTCGGGCTTGACTAAGCTTATTCTTATGCTATTATGATATACGCTAGAGAAATAAAAAGCTTACGCGGATGTCGTATAGTGGTAATACCTTAGCCTTCCAAGCTAAAGCTAGGGGTTCGATTCCCCTCATCCGCTTTATTTATGATAATCAAGGGTTTCGATAGATCTAAACGGAACGCAGAATAACACTATTCTGCGTTCCGTTTCTTTTGCTGTCGTTTGCTTCAACCTACTAGCGTGTCCATTCAATTTTGTTAGGTAGTGCGATCGTCTTACTCACTATTGATATTATCTTGGAGAAATTGTCAACCCAGCATTTTATCTAGACGCGTTATTACACTCTGACTATCAATCACTGACTCAATAATTTAACCAGACTAGATTTAGTCAGCTTACTATATCCAGAAATATTTCTTTTCTTAGCAAGTTTTTTTAATTCTGTTGTAGTCATAGTATTTAAAATTTTGGCATCTTTAATATCATCTGGCAGTGGTTGAGGAGTAAGATAAAATAGCTTTTCTAAGGCTTTAAGTTTTTTTCCTGTAATCTTGCATCCTAGCTTAGTAATTGGTTTTAAGTCTTGCCAATACTGACGAGGTGCTTCGTCAATACGATTAGTTGCTACAGGAACTTTTACCCCTTTAAGCACAGTGGCAGGTTGTTCGATTAAATATTCTAGTGCCGATTTAATCTCATCTCTAGATGCTGTTGATAAATTTATTTTAGGTATTTCTTCTCCTGCAAGTATTTTAGTGACTTTGGCTGTTTCTTCACTATCATCAGCGATAATACACCATACTTTTTCTAAACCTGCTGCCTCTGCTACGGCATAAATAAAATAATTACCAATAACTTGATAGCGATCTTCAGCAATTTCTTTAACTATTAAAGGTATCCAATTTCTACCATCTGTATTACTTAATTCTTTTGCAGTGGCGTTAACTAAATATTCTGAGATATTAGTTATATTTCCAGGTTCAATTATCTCTAAATCGAGATACATTAAATTTCCAACATCACTAAAATTACTCATTGTAAAAAATACTCCTTAGCTAATTGTGAATAATAATCATAAGCAACTTTGCTTTTATAAGCAGCAGGAATTTTTTCAAAAGTAGAATAAGCTATATGTGCATTGCTAGGTAATTCAAAAATTCTTCTATTATTTCCAGGTTGATAATGAGGATAGAAATAAGGAATTAAATCAAATTTATATTTTTGCTTTATTTGTTTGATAATTCCATCAATTGCTTTCTTAGCATTTACTCTAGCTGCATCAGTAATTTTTTCTCCATTAAAGAAAATTGGTAAAGCGATCGCTCCCCATTCTAAACCTTGAGTTTTTTCTTGTCGAGCTTTTTGACTTTCTAAAATATATTGCTGAATAGATACTGCTGCATTTTGTAAAGAACGAATATTATTGTGTTTAGTTGGTATCAATACTACATCTGCTGCATAAACGGAACTTATACTAAAAAGTCTCCAGTTTGGTGGGGTATCAATTAAAATATAATCGTAATCAGATTTTACCTCTTCTAATTTTTTACGTAGGCTATGAAAACTAAATTCATTACGTAGCTTATCTTCTTCAGTTGTGGCTAATGTATCATCGGCTGGAATTACATCAAAACTCAGTGTTATTCCTCCTTTGAATGTTTTAGCATAAGGACTAATAGCCTCTCTTAAGCTGATTACATCTTTTTTATCTTTTAAACAATTTGATAGAGTTTGTGTTCCTGATTTTATATTTAATGAATCAGTTAAATCTCTTTGATTAGGATCGAAATCTACTACTAAAACTTTTTTCTTATGACTGGTTAATACGGCAGCTAAATTAATTACCGTCGTAGTTTTGCCAACACCACCTTTATTGTTATAAATGGCAACAGTTAAAGCTTTTGATGTATGTTTAATTTGATTTCTAATCTGACAAGTAATTTCACCAATATTTTGTGAATTAATTTCTAAACAAGGTGTCGCAGGACAAATAACTTTTCCATGTTTACTAAATAATTGAATATGCTTAGAATTAGTAATAATTCCCCATTGAACAGTCTTACAATTAGGTGCTAGCAAATAACGTTTTAGTTGTTTTACTGTATTTTTATAGCTTTTACTTCCATAAGTAAGATTAATATCTCTTCCTTTTAATTCAACTAAGACATAGGGATTATTTTGAGTATGCAAAAAAATATCATTTTCATTATTGTGACGTAGCGCGTAGTCAACTTTATCTCCACCATTACCTGTTTGAAATTCTGGAATACGCTCTTGTGATGAAAAACCTAGTGCATCTAAAAATGATGTAGCAATAAAGTTACTATCTATTATTGCTTCTTTAGCTTCTTCTGGGAGTGCTTGTAAAGATTTAATTAGTATTTCTACTATCTCTAGCGGAAGTTTTTGTAATTCTTTTATTAAAGTTTGTACCATTAGAATTTACTTTTATTTATTTCTATAATATTTCTCAAGAACTTATCATTACCTCGGAAAAAACTCTGAAAATAATTAAATAGTCCCTATCTTGTCTTTTTAAGTAATAACCGTAACAATTTAAATTCTGTTGTAAAAAATCAAGAAAAACAAAAAATAATTCAAACCTTATAGAGCTAAATTATCCCCAAAAATAGAATGGCATTCATTAAATTTGTATGAGATGAAAAAAAAAGCTAACAGATGTTTAGTGTAGATAATCCGCGAATTATCTCTACAATATTTTTATGTCTTAACTTTAATTAGTTCAGTACTTCCAATGCGTTAAACTCAGTTAAAACAGTTGACAAAATCGAGGAGTATTTTTGTGGTGAATCAGTTCGAGGAGAGTTGGTCATTTTCCTTTGAGGATTACGCGATCGAACATCAGGGAGAAGCAGTAATCGATCTTACGGTAAGCTATGACTATGTAGAGGGAATTGGTACAGACGATCCTTTTGAATATCCAGAATTTACCCAAATTTATAACTTTATTGATAACTATTTAGTTAACTATCCCAATGAAACCGACTTTTGGGAAATCCTGAATAAAAACTTGGTGGATACTCTCTTAACAACACCAATTCCGACAAAATTTGGGATTGAATATAATTTAAGCGAAGTAGTAGAATCTTTGACAGTAGAAATTGATGTAGAATCAGGTTCTTCAGGGGTTGATATTCCTCGCTCTACTACAGTTACAGGAATTTCTCAAAGTCAGAAACCTACAGAAATTATTGGTAGCAGCAATGATGATATTCTCTATGGAACTGCTCAAAGCGAATTGATTAAAGGAAAAGCTGGAGATGATATTCTCTATGGCAATGGTGGTAATGATACTTTAGCTGGTGGCAAAGGGGACGACATAATTTACGGTAGCTTAGACAAGGAAATTATTAAGGGAAGAGCAGGAAACGATCTAATTTACGCTAATGGTGGCGATGACTATATCAATAGTGGCACGGGGGATGATACTATCTGGCTCGGTCAAGGTTCTGCTACTATCGTTCTTAAGTCGGGTAAAGGATTCGATACTATTAAGAATTTTCAGTTGGGAGAGACTAGGATTAAGGTGAACCAAGTCGAAAATCTATGGTTTGCTGATAGTCAAGAAGGAACTCTGATTTTGCAAGAAGATGATTTGCTAGGAAGCATCACTTCCGTATCGGCAACAACAATTAGGTCTAATCTTGATGAAATTTTCTTGGCATAGCAAATAAGATTTTGTGGAGACAAATTATCTGTAATTTAAAGTTTCCTATGTATATCCAATCGTGCTGTTAAGGTTTCCTCAACAGCCTGTGCGCCCTTGATTTACCTCAAGAGCAATTGGCGAACCACAAGGATTGATGGTTGATTTAGCTGTACTTCACTGAAGTCGAGCATATGTAATTTCGACTTATTATCTTACTAAAATTCCTAAAAACTTTATAAAGGCGAAGGTTTAAAGAGTTTATATTAAAATAACTATCCTATAGAAATAGGTCATAAAGAAATCATCCTTTAAAAATCTTTTGGCAACGCTTACTAAAGGAGTTTTTCTATTTATTAACGAGCGGTATCTTATGTTTGCTGATTTTTGGACTGAGATAGTTTCAACTAATTTACTCTCAAGTTTTGAGCTTAGGATAATCGCTGTAATCTTAAAGCAATTGAATTTTGAAATCTGGATGGTGATTGATTGTAAAAGCATTGCTAAGCAACTCAATCTAGATGAAACTGAGGTGAAAGGAGTAGTCCAAAAGCTAATCAAACATAAAATAATCGAATGTAAAGGAGAATCTGCAAAACCAAGCTTTTACAGATATCGTTTGAATAGTAATTTCGGGTGGAAGAAATCCTTTGACTGGGTATTTCCCAATGGTATAGACTGGCGAGCATTCCTGACCTCGTTCCAGAAGCTACAAAGCAAGTTTGAATTAAGAATTAAAGCCATAGAGAATAAATCGGGTGGAATTCTTGTCGTTCATCTAGAAGTCTCAGCTTTAGCTAATCGTCCGGAAGTAGAACAATGTCTTAAGCATGAGTATAAAGTAGAGCTTGAAGCTCTAAAAGAAAAATACAGAATAAAACATAACAATCAGGAAATAGCCATTGATCAGCAAAATAGTGCTAATCTTTTGAAGATAATAAAGTTAATAGTAAAGACCAATAATAATCTTCATAATAGGGTAGATATTAAGGACAAACCACAAAGTGAATCGGTAAAACGGAATCTAAGCCATAAGAAGACTAATAGTAAGGGCAAGAAAGTCGAAAACTCTCTCCCCACTGCTCCAAAGCGAAAACAAACTTTAGCTGAAGCAGTAGCAGAAAGAGAAAAATTATCGAAGCAGCCAAATTTAACCAGAGTCGAGAAAATAGCTCAGGTTGATGATTCGGTTAACACTCCCGATGTGGAGAAAATAGCCCAGGTTGATGATTCGGTTAACACTCCCGATGTGGAGAAAATAGCTCAGGTTGATGATTCGGTTAATACTCCCGATGTGGAGAAAATAGCTCAGGTTGATGATTCGGTTAATACTCCCGATGTGGAGAAAATAGCTCAGGTTGATGATTCG
>JASJDI010000183.1 GCA_030065155.1 Xenococcaceae cyanobacterium MO_188.B29 | reverse complement strand
AGGAGTAATAGTTACTAATAACTTCTCTTCTGCGGTAGCTTCTAATTTAGTACAAAGATAGGCAACTCCTAAGTTAGAAGTTAGTTCTTGCTCTTGTAAAATACTGTGGCGATCGCTTATTCTTAATTTGACTCCATAAGGAGGAATACTATTAGGAGTGCCACCTAAAATTAATAGTAAACTCCAGGTTTTTTCTGTTTCAGAAACTAACCAAGTTACAGCATATAATCTCAAGGGAGTTGTTAAGGCAAATTCTTGATAAGCTCGACCAGCATTACTGGGTATATTAATATCAGTAACTTGACTAATTTGAGTCAAAATATTATTCAAACTAGCAGCAGGATTATCTATGTTAATATCTCTAAAACTAGAAGAAATTGCAGGCACAGGAAGCATTTGCCAAGTTAATTCTTGCTCTATTTCATCTATTTGATTTTGAACCCAATCACGGAGATTTATTGCTTGTTGGGTTAAAAGCCTAAATAAATCTTCTAAGTGCAAATTAAGAGTCGGATTATTATTAGTAAGAGATTGATATAACCAATTACGCAGATCGGAATTAGTCACAGTAATAAGTGCTTGCTCCCAAGTTAATTTTTTCCACAGAGGTTTTTTTTTGATTTCTGGTAAAATTTGTTGTAATGTTGTTTGAGATTCCCTTAGTTTAGTTTCTCGATCGCTTGCCACCTTTGGGAAGGTAATTGCATTAAGTTCCAAACATTGTAAATTAACTAATAATTTTTCTGTTTTCGATTCAAGTCAGTTAGAAGGAACGGCATAATTCCAATCAATATCCAAAGAGAAAATTTGCTTATTAGCTATCAAGCGATCAAGCTCGAGAAATCCTCTAATCAAACTGAGTTCTAATTCTTCCTCTATTTCAACTAGTACATAAAAATGAGCAGTAAATTCAGGAATATCTACTACGTATCTAGGAATAAGTATTTCTGAATCGAGTGCATCAATAGTAGGAATTAGACAAACCTTAAAATTTCCTATTTCCACATTACAAGTAACATCTAAGATATTAGCTAAATCTGGTTTTAATACTGAACTTTCCGTCTTATTAAGGATTAAATTGGGCTCTCGCAAACCTATCCAAGATTCAAAAGAAAATAAAGCCAAAGCTTGAAGATATAAATTAAACTGTCGGGATTGATTATGCAAGTTCTCACTGATTTCTAAAGCGCGATAAAACCATTGTGGCTGCAACTCAATTATGGTAGATGAATTAGTAAAATCTGTTAACAGATTATTCAAGTTGGTATTCACTATTATTTACCTCTTTGTTGTAAGCATTGACAAACTGTACGAGCAAATAAACTATTTCTAGTTCTGTTTTGGCTATCAAAAACTTCTACTTCCGCTTCCTGAATAACTTCTTGAATCTCTGGCTCAATAAATTCTTGTATTTTAGTATCTAAGATAGCTAACTTAGCTGGATCGCTTAAGAATTGGGAAATTTGCTCTCGAAGACGCTCTTTTAAAATAGGGATTATATTTCTAGAAATATCTTCTCTTAATTCTTTTAACTTGAGTAGCCGAGATACCTGTGATTGTCCTGATAGCTCAAGTTGAGTTGCTATTTCTCCCATAGAATATCCTTGGCAATAAAATAAATTAAGTCCTAAAACTAGATTATTAGCTTTTTGTCTGTTAGGTGTTCTTTTATTAAGAAAATAGTCAATTTTAGCTTCAATTAATTGATTGGTTACTGACAATAAACAACTTTCAATTTGATTATAAATAGTCATTTTCATCTCTCCATTTATATCAGATCTGGGTTCTGCTAGATTATTATTATTGTTATTTTCTGCTGGATTATTATTTCTTAGAATAGTGGCAATATTTCTTAATTGATTTAATACTTCTTGTGTTTCTAATTGAGAATAATCCAAAACATTAGTAATTTGCTTGAGTTGTTCCTCTGTAGGAGATGGATAGGGTTTATGGGATTTGCCTCTACCTTCTTGTTGTCTTTGTTTATTTATTTCTCTACGTTTTGCTAAGATTTCAGTACGATAAACTTGATGAAATGCTTCTAATAAATTGCCATAATCTTGAATTTCATATTCTGAATATCCTTGTTGTCTTAATTTGCGTTCTAATTTACCTGGAGTAGTTTTAACTAAAATTAACCAATCAGTAACCTCGACGATGCCATAAAACTTAAGAACTATTTTAAATTGTTTATTCCCTTTGACTTTAATACTTGCCCAAGTAGATAAACTACTACTTTTGTCAAGATCGAAAGTATTGATAATATCGTTAATTAAAGAATCATTTACTGTCGATCGAACAACAGAATTTGTGGGAATTAATTCTAACAGTACAGGAAACAAGTCATTTCTACTTAAACCATAGGTTTCACGATATTTCTGCTCTGTACTCAAACAAAATTGATAGATACAATTAGATACAAAACATCTGAGGCAACAACCCGCTTTAATTTGTGTTTCTGTTGCTTCATCCCGATACCAACTAAATAGAGTTTGTTGAATTTCCCTAGCTTCAATCCTATCTATTTGCCTCGATCGATCGAAGTTTTCAAGAAAAAATTCTTGAGCATCTGAGATTTTTATCGATCGGTATTGACCAAAACTATTAACACCTCGTAATATCCAGTAATTTTCATGATTGACCATTGATACCTTTATTTTTTCACCCTCATATATCTTGCAACTATTTGAGCCTATGCAGTTTTGAGTGAATTGACACCACACAAACCAACATAGACTCATTGCTCAAATATTAGAAGAAAACAGGCTTCTAAACTATGAAAACTAGAATTATTACTGCTCCCATTTAAAGGAAGATAAGCTTACTAAAATTCAAGTTGGCTCTAAAAGTACCTTTTCAGTTATAAAATCGACAACCTTGTCTAATCCCACCCCTGTTTTACAGTTTGTATAAATAATCGGTTTACCACGACGATATTCTGGTGCTTGCTGACGAATTATTTCTAAGTCAACTCCTACATGGGGAGCAATATCAATTTTGTTAATAACTACTAAATCTGCTTGGACAAAACCTGGACCATTTTTACGAGGAATATCGTCTCCAGCACCTACATCAATCACAAAAATATAGGCATCTACTAAATCGTAGCTGAAAGTAGATGCTAAATTGTCACCTCCACTTTCAATAAAAATTAAATCCAATTGGGGATACAATAATTCCAAATCTTGAACAGCTAGCAAGTTCATGGTTGGGTCTTCTCTAATCGCCGTATGAGGACAACTACCTGTTTCTACACCAATAATACGCTCCATGGGTAAAAAACCTCGGCTTTTTAGGCGGTCTGCATCTTCTGTTGTCAGCAAATCATTAGTTACTACTGCTATTTCCAGACCTTTTTGCGATAGTAAA
Source organism: Xenococcaceae cyanobacterium MO_188.B29 (assembly GCA_030065155.1). GTDB lineage: Bacteria > Cyanobacteriota > Cyanobacteriia > Cyanobacteriales > Xenococcaceae > JASJDJ01. The sequence continues at coordinate 10,273 of JASJDI010000183.1, read as the reverse complement.
GGAATTAAGCACTCTAATAAAGCTGTTTTGCCACTACCAACTGGCCCCCCAATCCCTAACCGTGCAACTGGCTTATTCATTATTTATTTCTGTACCTATCTACACATACACCATTGATTCAAGTATTGTAGACTTTCATAGTTGTTAAGTGGGCAGTATGTAGCGTAAGTGGGATCAAATGTATCGAGCAGAGTGTCAAAAGCAGAATAAGTAACTGGGTAAAATTAAAACGGGAAAAACAGGAGAAAAATAGATAATGTGAATAATCTATTTTTTCCCCTGAGAACAACCATAACTTTTTCCGAACGGTTCTTATTTTTAATAATCCGACAAAATCAGCAATTTTTCTTCGTGATAATTACCTAAATTATTTTTTGGGGTTAACTATTATCTACGTATATTACCTGAAGAAATCTATCGGCAAAGTTTGCTATACTTACGTCGCTAATTATAGTTTCTGTTGATAATCTTCTAGTAAATCAAGCAGATTGACTTGGCATTGTACTGGTAATAGATCTAGTAAAGGTAGTTCTGTTCTTCCACCACCTAGTTTCACGGGGATATTGCGAAGAGTAGCCAATACTTCATCTTCATTAAGCGCATTATTAAGCAAGAGTGGATACAGTCTTTCTGCTAAGACAGTGTGTAAATGAGCATCAGATAAATAAAGATGCCATTTGGCTACATCTATATAAATATTTTCCCCAATTTCCGCAGCTAAAGCTTCAATTGCTTCGGTATTATTAGCCATTGGATTCTACTGAGTAGTCAGCGATCGCGACAATGTAAATTAAATGAATAAGTAATAATCCTGCCCAAATTCCTGTTACCCAAACAGACCAAGACCAACTAGCTTGTTTCAAATTATAAACAAACCAGATGCCTGAATTGATAGCAGCAAATATAGCTACATGAATCGCAAAGTTCATGCGATCGTCTAAACGTCTGTAAGCGGGGTCTTTACGGTCTGGTTGACGAGGCCAACGAGGAGGCATAGTAATTAATAAGCAGAAAAATTAAGTACGGTACTGAAACCTATCACTATTGTAAGGCTTTAGTTAGACTTTTCCACAGCAAAATAGTCTCCAGATTTGCCTCCTGTTTTACTCACCAAGCGAATATTAGTAATTTCCATCGATTTTTCGACAGCTTTTGCCATGTCATAGAGAGTCAGCGCAGCTACGGATACAGCAGTTAAAGCTTCCATTTCCACTCCCGTTTCTGCTTTAGTGGTCACAGAAGCATAAATTTGATAACCTGGCATCTCTACATCTGCAATAATCTTTATTTCAATTTTATGTAAAGGGAGAGGATGGCATAAAGGAATTAAGTTAGCGGTTTGTTTAGCAGCCATGATCCCTGCTAGTTTTGCTGTCCCTAAAACATCTCCTTTTGGTGCATTACCAGTTTCTATGGTCTCTAAAGTTGCCAAAGACATTTTAATTTGCCCTATTGCCACTGCTTTACGTAGGGTAGATGGTTTTTCTGACACATCTACCATCTGGACTTCTCCTTGGCTATTGAGATGAGAAAGAGAATTATTGTGCTGAGATTCTTGCATCACCAATTACCTTATGCTATTATGAACGTCTGTTGAGTGAATTTAGCACAGAGTTAAAGTCACACTCAAGGGCGTGTAGCTCAGTGGACTAGAGCACGTGGCTACGGACCACGGTGTCAGGGGTTCGAATCCCTTCTCGCCCGTTTATGGCTGATTCCAAGTTTAATAAATTGACTGGCATTCGTCGACCAGGCAAAATTGTGGTTGACTAAATTTTGTCCCAATAGAGAATATTAGGTTGAAAATATCCCCATCTTCCCTATCTTTTCATCTGTCTAACTAGGGCTTGCTGAAAAAGTTACAATTCTCGGTGACGACAGGTGTTAGGTTTTAGGTAGTAGGTGTTAGGGAAGAACTTAATACCAGGATTCTGAGTTTTTAGAGGTTATAACCTTGCACTTGTTTAAGCTCAAAAGGCTCCGAAACCCCGATCCTATCTACATCTAACAATCCCTCTGCATTAGTAGAGAAAAGTATCATAGCTTCATCAATTTTTCTTTCATTCATTAAACGGATAAATTTTTTAGATACTTGAGTTGGACTTGATTTAAAACAACCAGATAAAATCAAAGAAGAACTAGTCAAAAGAATGGTTAAAATAAGTTTGTTTATTTTCATCAATGAATGGTATGACTAATTTTGCTCGCTATATATTTTCTGTGTGGAAGAACAATTATTAAATCCAAAAATTAATTTTTTAGTCTACAAAATCAAAAATAAATTCTTATTTTTTCAAATTAATTAAATTTTAATAATTACAAAATATTATTATTTTAGGGTAATTTCTAACGCAAAATTACTGAGATTATCTTTAATTGACTTTCAGTGATTTCTTGTTTAATACCAAATGCTCTGACATACTATCTTTACTGAGGAAAGAATTAAATAGGATGGAAATGGAGCATAATACTTTTCTACAATTTGAGTAAAAATACTTAGTTAATATTGCTGATGCAATTAAAGGAATCGATCCCCTTAGAATAGTAATTTTTTGTAGTTGACATTAAAAAAACTGGATTAATAGATAATCCAGTTTGATTATTTTATTTTACAAATATTTAACAAAAGTTAATGTATTTTAAACTAACGAATATATTCTTTGAGAATACTATTACGGTTGGGATGGCGTAATTTACGTAAAGCCTTGGCTTCAATTTGACGAATTCTTTCGCGAGTAACATTGAAGATTTGACCAATTTCCTCTAAAGTTTTCATCCGACCATCATCTAGACCATAACGCAAGCGAAGTACATCTCGTTCGCGGGGGCTAAGAGTGTCGAGGACATTTTCTAAGTCTTCTCTTAGTAAACTTTTTGATACTTGATCTTCTGGAGTTTCGCCATCGGCTTCAATAAAATCTCCTAAACGAGAATCTTCTTCTTTACCGATAGGTGTTTCTAAAGAAATAGGTAACTGGGCAGATTTAGCAATAAAACGTAACTTCTCGATGGTCATTTCCATACGAGTTGCAATTTCTTCTTCTGTAGGCTTTCGTCCCATTTCCTGGGAAAGTAATTTAGTAGTTTTCTTAATACGAGAAATAGTTTCATATAAGTGAACAGGAAGTCGTATAGTGCGAGATTGATCGGCGATCGCCCGAGTTATTGCCTGTCTGATCCACCAAGTAGCATAAGTAGAAAATTTATATCCTTTTTCGTGGTCAAATTTCTCTGCTGCACGAATTAAACCTAGAGAACCTTCCTGAATCAAATCTTGGAAGGATAAACCTCTGTTCATATATTTCTTAGCAATGGAAACCACTAAACGGAGGTTAGACTGTACCATTTTGTCCTTTGCCCTTCTGCCTAGAAACAAACGACGACGGAATTTAGGTAATTCCATACCTACTTCTGCTGCCCACTCACCATCACTAATCTCTCTTTCGAGATTATCTTCAATGCGTTCGCGAATTCTTTCTAATTCTAATAAATCAGCAATTTTACGAGCTAACTCAATTTCTTCTTCTGCTCTGAGCAGTCGAATACGACCAATTTCTTGTAAATATATACGAATAGAGTCTTCAGTATAGGGTTTTTTTCTTCCTCTTTCCGCACGACGACTAGTAGTAGTCGCCTGCTTTCTTTTCTTAGTACTAGCTGTTTCTTCTATAGTTGTTGATAATTCTTCTTCTAGTCGATTAGCGTCATCATCAATTAGCATTTCCCATTCGTTTTCTGGACGGGCGATAGTTGCTAGTACCTGATTAGACTGTGTCATAACGTTTTCCTCTTGCTCCTTCAGTAAAGAAATTTTAAAGTCGTAGTCTTTCAAACAAACTGGATTTTACTTAGTTCTTTGTAATGAACTACTGTTTCTGTTTCACTCAACTTGGTGTAAACACTTAAGTTATTCCTACACTAGCTTAGTTTCGATCGGACGAAATTGGCAGTAAGTGTTTGTAACTAATTTTCGTTGAATTCTCTCCGATTTTAGCTTCGATTACAGTAAATGTGGTGAAGTTTTTATCGAAATTATTTGATGGCAACATAAAGTCTTAAAGAAATTTCTAACTAAATTGTTGTGCATTCCTTTTTGGCATTGTAAGCAATATAACCAAAAATGACACTATTATTTTATAAATTGTCAGTTTAAAACTTTTAAAAGATTGTCTATTTGGCTTTTTTTCGCTTGCCAGCTAAGTTAATAGTACTAAGGTATTAATTAAAAAAATAATTAAAAACTTAAGAATTGAATCAAGAGGGCAAAAAGCCCCCCACTAGCATTGAAAATAATCAGCAAAATTGTGAATACTAGGAAAAGAAACTTCACTATTAATTCATTTTGGGATGAAGAAATTATTAATTTCGGCTTGTGCACTAGCTTTTATTGGTTATGGTCTCTCAGAAAATATAGGAACTCAAGCTGCCAATGCCCAAACAGGAACTCTCGTTCTAGTGGCTAATGGAGAAGATTTTATCCGTCAGGGCTTTGTTTCTAAAGATGGTTGGCAGATTGATTTTGACCACGCTTACGTTACTTTAAATCAAGTCAAGGCTTATTCTACTGAACCAGCTTTTGATCCGGCGGGAGAAACCCCACTTGAACCCAAACAAACTGTTGCTTTAATCACTCAAGCTAAAACCATCGATCTAGCTGAAGGAGAAGAAAACGCCGAACCAATTATGGTTACTCAAACTGGTGCTCCTGTTGGGGCTTACAATGCTCTAAGCTGGAAAGTAGTACCAGCACAAGCAGGTTCTGCTCAAGGTAATTCTATTGTCTTAGCAGGAACAGCTAGCAAAAATGAGCAAAAAATAGATTTCGTGATTGGTTTTAATCAGGAACTAGATTATACTTGCGGAGAATATGTAGGTGAAGACCGTAAAGGTATAGTTCAGGCAGGAAATATGGCTCAAGTCGAAACAACTTTTCATTTTGACCACATTTTTGGTGATAATTCCTTACCTACTGAAGATGCTTTAAATCAGGAATCAATAGGTTTTGAACCTTTAGCCTCTTTAGCCCAAAATGGTCAATTAAAAGTAAATCAAACTGATTTAGAACAGAAACTAGACCAAGAAAACTATGCAAAATTGCAGCAGGCACTCTCAGGATTAGGACATGTAGGAGAAGGTCATTGCCGTTCTTAATTAAATCTTAAATATTGAGGGAGATGAACCTTAAAGGTTTTATAAATAAATGCATCCCTGAGTACATTAGCCTTTAATCTGCAATTAACAAAGGAAACTTTATACTGAAAAAGCTGCAATCAATATATATGATATGGCGAGCTATTAACAGCAGCTAGTTTTTGTCTGCTAGAAACCTACAATCTGCCTACAGAAAACGTGGTCAATATTTATTACTTAACTATTGACCACAAAATAAAAACTCGAAATTACTGCTTAGTAATGACTAATCAACAAAACTTGAAGTATTTGGCTTTTTTTCTGCTTTTTTCGTCTTTAGGGTTCTCCAGACAAGTCTTTGCTCATGGGGCTAATATTGTCTATCAATACAAACAGGCGATCGAAGTAAAAGCCACCTACGATGATGGAACACCCATGAGTAAGGCTCAAGTAGTAATTTATGCTCCTGACAACCCTGCTATTCCTTGGCAGAAAGGAACAACTGACGAAGAAGGAAAGTTCAGCTTTATTCCCTCCTCAGATGTTTCTGGGAATTGGGATATCAAAATACGCCAATCTGGACATGGAGATATTATCAGCATTCCTTGGCAAACAGATCAGCCAACTTCTGTTGTTGAGTCCCAGGAAAATATCTCCAATTTAGCTGATAGTACTTATACTCCTATGCAAAAGATAGTTATGGCTGCTAGTGGAGTTTGGGGTTTTGTTGGTACTGCTCTATTTTTTTCTCGTCAAAAATCTCCATCCTAGACTTCTTGTCTAAATGTTATTTGACTTTTTGAACTTTTACTTATTTCTCCCTTAATGCACATTCCCGATGGTTTTGTTTCTCCTAGTATTTGTATTACTGGTTATGCCATTACTGGTGGTTTAACTTGGTACTCTCTCCAACAGATTAAGAAAGACTCAAATCCTCAAAAAAAAATTCCCAGAGCATCTTTATTTACAGCAGCTTTTTTTGTTGCTTCTTTAATTCATATTCCTATTCCACCAGCAAGCATTCATTTAGTTTTAAATGGCATGATGGGAGCAATTTTAGGCTACTATTCTTTTCTGGCAATTTTAATTGGATTGTTTTTTCAGACAGTTATGTTTCAGCATGGAGGTTTATCAACTTTAGGTATTAATGCAGTAATTATGGGTATTCCTGCATTGTTTGCCTACCATATTTTTCGGATCAATAATCAAAGTCAGACTAGGAAAAAAATATGGACACAAGTTTTAGCTTTCTGTGCTGGGACAGGAGCTTTACTACTATCTGCTACTCTTTTTACTGTAATTATTATTACTAATATAACTTCTGAATTAGATGCCCAAGCAGAAATAAATGCAATTTACTTATCTTTGATTAGTTATGTAATTCAGGCGATTATTGAAGGTATATTTACAGTCATGTTGATTTCTTTCTTAGAACAAGTTAAGCCTGAAATATTGAAACAATAATGAGATTAATAATCGATCGTTATGCTTATTTACATTCACCAATTCATTGTTGGCAACAAAAATATAAATTGATCGGATTGATTAGTTTAATTTTTGCTTTTTCTTTTGTCCAGAACATAACTTTATTGCCAGTAATATTAGTTATAACTACAGCGATTTTCTCCTTATCAAATTTGCCGATATCCTTTTTGATATCAAGATTGCGCTATCCTAGTTGGTTTATTTTGGCGGTAGTTATTTTTCTTCCATTTGTTGCAGGAGATACAATAATTTTTCAGTGGGGGTGGTTAAGTTTAAAAGAAGAAGGTTGTTGGGCAAGTCTTTTGATTTCTATTCGTTTTTTTTCCATACTAACTATTAGTTTGGTTTTGTTTGGTACTGCCCCTTTCTTGAGTAGTATTAAAGCAATGCGATCGCTAGGACTACCTCAAGTAATTGTGGACATGACTCTATTAGCTTATCGTTACTTAGAAGAACTAAGTAATATGGTTACAACCATGCAAAGAGCAATCAAATTAAGAGGATTTAAATACCAACAATTTAGTCGTCGTAATCTAAGAATTTTAGCTCAATTAACTGGAAGTTTATTAGTACGTAGTTATGAGAGATCTACTAGAGTATATCAAGCAATGATTTTACGGGGATATAGTTATAATTTTTCTCAAGTAAGTAAACAACCAAAAAAACGTTGGAGTAAACAAGACAAATTAAATTTAGTGGCTACAACAGTCACTGTAACTATAGCTATTAGCCTAATAATTGCCGAGGTCATTTTACCAGCTAATTAAATCATGAAAGAATTAACTCGATCTTCACACTTACTTAAATTAGAAAAGCCAGCCGTAACTATTAGTAACCTTTGCTTTGCCTACACTGATAGTAAAAATACTCTAACAGATATAAACCTACAGATATGTGCTGGAGAAAATGTCGGTTTAATTGGGGCTAATGGAGCAGGAAAAACTACCTTGTTTTTAAGTATTTGTGGAATTTTATCCCCCACTTATGGCAATATCAAACTCTTCGATCGACTAGTACAATATGGAACATTTAACCCTGAAATTGGTTTAGTATTTCAAAATCCAGACGATCAATTGTTTTGCCCTACGGTAAAAGATGATATCGCTTTTGGTCCAGAAAATATCGGACTTTCCTCAGAAGAAATAGATAATCGGGTTAATGAAGCTTTATCTCTTACTGGCGTATCTCATCTAATCGATCGAGTTCCTCATCATCTTTCTGGAGGAGAAAAGTGTATGGTAGCTATCGCCTCAGTTTTAGCGATGAATCCTCAGATAATTCTCTATGACGAACCCAGTGCTAATCTAGATTTACAAGCCCGAAGAAGACTAATTAAATTTCTCCAAACTTCACCAGAAACTACAATTATCTCTTCCCATGATTTAGAAATGCTGTTAGAAGTTTGCGATCGCCTAATTTTACTCAATCAAGGCAGAATTATTGCTGATGGCATTCCTCAAGAAATAATGAGCGATCGCATTTTAATGGAGTCTAATGGCTTAGAAGTCCCTCATTCTCTAACTCATCATCATTGAATTTTCTTGATTAGAATTAATTAGAAATGGCTGAATATAAGGCAGCTTCAGCAGATTTTAAACTAGCCTGGGCTGAAGTCAACTCTGTTTGTGCTTGGTACAATTCTTCTTAGGCTAATCCTAAGCTATTTTCGAGAAATGGTATTAAGCAAAAAATAGGGATGAACAAAGGTTCACCCCCAAACAAGTCTAATTCAATTCAGAATCGGGCTATGCCCAAATAACTATTTAGCTGCAACAGCTTCTCTTTCTTTAGTTTCTTTGATCACTTCTTCTGCCACATTCTTAGGACAAGGAGCATAGTGATCGAATTCCATGGAGAATTGACCACGACCAGAAGTCATCGTACGCAAGTCACCAATGTAGCCAAACATTTCGCTTAAAGGTGCTTCTGCCTTAATCCTTACACCCATAGGAGTAGTTTGCTGAGATTTAATCATGCCTCGACGACGGTTAAGATCGCCGATTACATCCCCCATATGGTCTTCTGGGGTGAATACGTCAATATTCATGATTGGCTCAAGCAACTGAGGGCCAGCTTTAGGAATAGATTGTCTATAACCTGCTTTAGCTGCAATTTCAAAAGCGATCGCTGAAGAGTCAACTGGGTGGAATGCACCATCAGTTAAGGTGAATTTTAGGTCAACACAAGGGAATCCAGCCAAAACACCTTTGTCGATGCTGTTTTCAAAGCCTTTCTGCACGGCTGGCCAAAATTCTCTAGGTACGTTACCGCCAGTTACTTTAGAAGTAAACTCGAAGCCACTACCAGGTTCTCCAGGTTCGATCGTGTAATCAATTCTACCGAATTGTCCAGAACCACCAGACTGTTTCTTGTGAGTGTAGCTATCTTCGATCCGTTTAGTAATAGACTCGCGATAAGCTACTTGGGGTTTACCTACTTCTACCTCAACTCCATGAGTACGTTTGAGGATGTCCACCTTAATATCTAGATGCAACTCACCCATTCCTTTAATAATGGTTTCGCCACTTTCTTGATCGGTTTCCACATAAAAGGAAGGGTCTTCTTGCACCATTTTGCTGAGTGCCAGTCCCATTTTTTCCGAACCACCTTTTTTCTTAGGTGCGATCGCAATAGAAATTACTGGATCTGGGAAGACCATAGGTTCTAGAGTTGCAGGTTCTTTAGGATCGCAAAGAGTATGACCTGTTTGGACATTCTTCATCCCCACAATGGCGACAATATCCCCTGCCTGAGCCATATTAATTTCTTCACGGGAATCTGCGTGCATCTCCACAAGACGACCCACACGCTCGGTTTTACCAGTAGCCGTGTTGAGTACAGTCATACCTTTTTCAATTTTACCTGAGTAGATACGAGTAAAGGTCAACGCACCATAGCGATCGTCCATAATCTTGAATGCCAAAGCACGTAAAGGTTTCTCTGGATCGACAATGGCATAGTTACCAGTTTCATGACCTTCGAGGTCTACTTCTGGTTGAGGTTTAACTTCTGTTGGGTTAGGTAAATAGTCAACTACAGCATCCAATACTAACTGTACACCTTTGTTTTTGAAAGATGAACCACAGTAGGTAGGGAAAAATGCTAGTTCACGAGTACCTTTACGAATACAAGCTTTGAGCTCATCGATGGATAATTCCTCTCCTTCGAGATATTTTTCCATTAAGTCATCATCTTGTTCTACTGCCATCTCAATTAACTGTTCGCGGTAAGTGGCTACATCATCTGCCATATCCTCAGGAACTTCTTTAATTTCGTAGTTCATAGGATCGCCAGAATCATCCCATACCCAAGCTTTTTCAGTCAGTAGATCGACTACTCCAGTAAATTCATTCTCGATCCCGATGGGTAATACCATTACCAGAGGTTTAGCAGCGAGGATTTCTTCTACCTGTTTAACCACACTGAAGAAATCGGCTCCTGTGCGATCGAGTTTGTTGACGTAGATAATACGAGCAACTTTAGAGTCGTTAGCATAACGCCAGTTGGTTTCAGACTGAGGTTCAACACCACCAGAGCCACAGAAAACACCAATTCCGCCATCTAGAACCTTAAGAGAACGATAAACTTCAATGGTAAAGTCAACGTGACCAGGAGTATCAATAATATTCAGTTGATGGTCTTTCCAAAAGCAGCTTGT
>JASJDI010000182.1 GCA_030065155.1 Xenococcaceae cyanobacterium MO_188.B29 | reverse complement strand
TTAAAACAACTAAAACGAGCCACCATTGTTGGTGAAACCACAGGAGGAGGAGCTAATCCTGGTCGATTTGAACCTCTCCACGACCATTTTGGCATCTTTATTCCTACAGGTCGGGCAGTTAACCCGATTACGCAAACCGACTGGGAAGGAACTGGGGTAGAACCAGATCTCAAAGTCTCAGCAGAGCTAGCACTGAAAACTGCTCATTTAGCTGCTTTAAAAGAGCTATTAGCCAAAACCACAGAGCCAGAATTGGTTGAAGAACTAAAGCAGGCGATCGCAACAGTTGAACAAGAGTCGGCTGAATCCGATTGAAATTAAGCGGGCGTTGCTGAATGAAGGTATGATTTAGCAACGCCAGTTTTTCCAGCCCAGTCTTATAAATCATTATTATTTTGCCAGGAAACTTTAGGCATTTGATTAAGTTGTTTTAATGCCCACTTAGCAGTTTGTTGTACCTCTTCATCAGAATCTTCTACTGCTACCGATAATCTTTGTGTTACTTGAGACATCAATTCATATACTCTGGTTAAATCGCGGATCGCATTTTGACGTACTTGAGAGTTATCATCCTCTAGGGAAAGACTCAATGCCTTATTCATTGGTTTAAGAGTACGACTAGCAATTTGAGTCATAGCTTCCAAAATTAAACTGCGCTCTTGGGAATCTACCTTAATCATCAATTCCACCAAGGGCTTCATTGCTCTAGAATCTGCTCTTTGAGCTAACTCCCAGATAGTTTTTCTTCTCAGAGCGCGATCGCTTTGTTCTAAATTAGCAATTAATTCGGGAATAATATCTAGTTTGGATACTTGAGAAGGGGCAGAGGAGATAAAATATGATTCTCTAACTGCTGGTTGCTCGATCGCTCTAGCATGGTTGCCATTACTTTCTGTTGTTAATAGCCTTGTCTTCTGCCCGTCTCTTTCTACTTCAGTATGTCCAGTATTAGCTATGAGAGTAGTCTCAGGTTCAGAGGATGGCTTTACTACCTGGGAATAGGTTTGAGTAGGAGCAACAACAGTCTCTACTTCTTCTTCTTTCTTATCCTGTAAGGAAGTGTCAGAGCGATCGCTAGAATCTAAATTAGTATTACCATCATTAGTTTTCAACAAGAGAAATAATATCCCTCCAGCTACACTACCAGCAAAGAGCAAAGCTGCTATCATTAAGCCAAAATTTATACCAGAATCACTTTGTTGCTCGGTTGATACTGTCTCTACTGATACCGTCTTTACTTTATTGTTACTAGCCAAATAGCTACTAACATTCCGTATCGCTTGTTGAGCATAAAAGGAATCTGGTCTAATTTCTTTTGCTTGTTGAAAATATTTTAATGCAGCTTGGTAGTCTCTTTGCCGATCTGCTTGATAACCAGCTTTCATAGAAGCATCAAAGGCATAGCCAGTTACATTGTGTACCGCTTTTTGTGCTAGAGAGTCATCAGGACGTATAGCTAAAGCAGTTTTAAAATACTGCAAAGCAGTTAAATAATCTCTATTTTTATCTGCTTGATAGCCAGCTTGCATATAGTTCTTGTATTTTAGAACTTCTGCTGTCAAAGTTGAGGATGAAGTAGAAGAGCTTGCTTGGTTTGTTTGAGATATTTGCTGAGTTTGATTTAGAGAATTTGTTTCTATTGTTTGTGCTACAGCAGCAGATACAAAAGGATGATAGTATTTTCCTCGATTAACCAAGAAAGAACTATTGCCAGTAGCTAAACCAAAACAAGTAACGCTGACAGCTAAAAATGCTGAGGAGAAGCGAGCATAGATCATATACATAATAGTCTAATTATAGGTTTTCTCTAACTTATTTCTGGCTTAGTTGTCAAGTATTAATTAACTGTAGCCAGTTAAATTTTATACTCTTCTAATTTAGTTTTGTCCAATAAAAATTTTAAATGTACTTCATTCAGCCTAAAAATAATTGATAGGCAGGATTTTGGCTCTCATCCCAATAAGGATAACCAAGAGTATTCACAAATTCAAGCCAGTCTGATATCTCTTGAGGAGGTACTTGTACGCCAATAGCTATACGTCCGTAGTCTGCGCCATTGTTACGATAATGAAAAAGGCTAATATTCCAATTGGGACTCATACAATTTAGAAATTGAATTAATGCCCCTGGACGTTCGGGAAACTCGAAACGGTATAACAATTCGTTTTCTGCTAAATGCGATCGCCCGCCTACCATATGACGCAAATGCATTTTTGCCAGTTCATCATCGGTTAAATCGATGGTTTTGAATCCGTGGTTTTCAAAGGTAGTAACAATATTGGCAGCATCAGTACGGTTTTTAATCTGAACTCCTACAAAAATATGTGCTTCTTTAGCTTCTGCGATCCGATAGTTAAATTCTGTGAGATTGTGTTTATCTAGACACTGGCAAAATTTGCGGAAACTCCCTCTTTCTTCAGGAATAGTTACAGCAAAGATCGCTTCTCTTCTCTCCCCTAGTTCTGCTCTTTCTGCCACAAAGCGCAGGCGATCGAAGTTCATATTTGCCCCACAGGCAACTGCAACTAGGGTTTGCTCCTGCAATTGTTCTCTTTCCACATAGGCTTTGATCCCCGCGATCGCTAATGCCCCCGCAGGTTCTAAGATTGATCGCGTATCTTCAAACACATCTTTAATAGCTGCACAGGTATCGTCTGTATCAACCAAGATAATCTCATCTACGTACTGTTGACATAAACTAAAAGTTTCTTTACCTACTTCTCTTACTGCTACACCATCGGCGAACAAACCCACTTGCGGTAATCTGATTCTTGCCCCTGCTTGCAAAGATTGATACATGGCATTGGAATCCACAGGCTCAACACCAATAATCTTAATTTCTGGACGTAATCGTTTAATATAGGCAGAAATACCACTAATTAAGCCCCCGCCACCAATAGCAACGAAGATGGCGTGAATTGGCTGTTGATATTGCCTTAAAATCTCCATCCCAATTGTCCCTTGTCCCGCAATCACATCAGGATCGTCAAAAGGATGAATAAAAGTTAAACCTTTTTCTTTTTCTAGTTGCTTGGCATAAAGACAAGCATCATCGTAAGTATCGCCATGTAAGACTACCTGTCCTCCTCTTGCTACTACAGCATCGACTTTCACCTGAGGTGTAGTTACAGGCATAACTATTATGGCTTTTGCCCCTAATTCACGAGCAGCTAGAGCAACGCCTTGAGCGTGATTACCTGCTGAAGCTGCAATAACTCCTTCTGCCAAGACATCGGCAGACAAACTCGCCATCTTGTTGTATGCCCCTCGCAACTTAAAAGAGAAGACAGACTGCATATCTTCCCGTTTGAGCAAGATTTTGTTTTCTAATCTCAGTGATAAATTAGGCGCGTATTCCAGGGGTGATTCTTGCGCCACATCATATACACGGGCAGTGAGTATTCTCTCCAAGTAGTCGGAGTTCATTGGTGAGTCAATTTATATATGTAATGACAATTCTTAATATTACTATACTTTAGTTATCTAAGGCGATCGAGATTTCCATAAGAAAAGCTTCGTTATCACAAAAGTAAATAAAAATACTAATTAATTTATATTTCTTTATTTTTATTTATAATTAATGTGTTGGTTTCATCATAACGTAGAAATCAAACATGCATGATAACGCTTCTGAGATAGAGCGTTTGATTTAACAGATAGTAAATTTAACAAGGTTACTCATATGCCATTTACAATTGATTCAGCCAGAGGAATTTTTCCTAATACCTTATCTGCTGATGCAGTACCAGCAACAATTGCTCGGTTTAATCAACTTAGTGCAGAAGATCAACTAGCATTGATCTGGTTTGCTTATTTGGAAATGGGTAAAACAATCACTGTTGCTGCGCCAGGGGCCGCTAATATGCAGTTTGCAGAAGCGACCCTAAATGAGATCAAGCAGATGACTCCTCAAGAGCAATCTCAAGCAATGTGTGATTTAGCCAACCGTGCGGATACACCTGTTTGCCGAACTTATGCTACTTGGTCTCCCAATATCAAGTTAGGTTTTTGGTATCGTTTAGGAGAATTGATGGAACAAGGAGCGGTTGCTCCCATTCCCAAAGGATACAAGCTTTCTGCTAATGCTAATTCTGTGTTAGTAGCTATTCAAAATTTAGAGCCAGGTCAACAAATTACAGTCCTACGTAATGCTGTAGTTGACATGGGATTTGATACAAGCAAATTGGGTAGTTATAAAAGAATTTCTGAACCCGTTGTTCCTCCCAAAGATATGGCGCAGCGTACTCAGGTAACCATTGAAGGCGTTAGCAATCCTACCATACTAAGTTATATGAATAACTTGAATGCTAACGATTTTGATGCTCTCATTGAACTATTTGCGCCTGACGGTGCCTTACAACCTCCTTTCCGCAGACCAATTGTCGGCAAAGAGGCTGTGCTTCAATTCTTCAGAGAAGAATGCCTCAATCTCAAATTAATCCCCAAACAGGGTGTCTCTGAGCCTGCGGAAGATGGCTATACTCAAATTAAGGTAACAGGCTCAGTACAAACTCCTTGGTTTGGTGCTGGAGTGGGTATGAACATAGCTTGGCGTTTCTTACTCAACTCAGACAACAAAATTTTCTTTGTCGCGATCGATCTGTTAGCATCTCCCAAAGAATTATTAAACTTTGCTCGTTAGAAACTACAAGCAAAACAATTTTTTTTGATTTAAGTACTTTCTGTAAAGAAAGTACTTTTTTTGTTGCTAATTCCTCAAAATTTGGTAGTATATGATACTAGACTTAAGCTTAAAATATCATATCTATTAATAAAACTAATTAAAGCTAAATTTCAATTTTAGCTTTCTAAGTTTGAGTAATTTAACCAGAGGTCAAATAAAAATTTAGTTTCAATAATGCAAGTAAGTAATATCGGTTGGAGTAAAACAGAAGAACAAATAGCTCAAAAAGCTTTTCAAAAAGCCTATCAAAGAGAAATCAGCAATTTAATTAAACAAGTTCGTGACAATGCCAGTCAAATTATAGAACTGGATGATTTATGGCATCTTAATGATTTCTTGAGTGCTAGAAGACATGACATAGATGGCAAGTATGCTCATCAAAATTCCCACCATCTTTTTGTTTTTGCTGAATTAATACAACAAGGGTGGCTTTACTTAGATGACTTAGAAGGTTTGAGTAAAGATAAGCTGACCAAGATATCCGTTTTAACACGGATGTAAAAATAATCGCTTAGAGCAAAGATCATTTCATGGTTATATCTCAATGAGCAAAGCATTTTAGTCAAGAAATCTTTTCTTGGTCTATAAGTGTACCTAATTTGTTCTAAGATTATTACTGAACTTTTTATACGTTGAGCTTATATCCCTGTTAAGGAGGAATTATGGTTGAGCGACCAATCATTTTAGGTATTGTTGGTGATAGTGCTGCGGGTAAGACTACGCTGACGAAAGGGATTGCTCAGGTATTAGGAGAAGAAAATGTTACCGTTATTTGTACGGATGATTACCATCGCTACGATCGTCGCCAAAGAGCAGAATTAGGAATATCTGCTTTGCACCCAGATTGTAACTATTTAGATATTATTGAACAGCACCTAGATTTACTTAAATCGGGTCAATCGATTCTCAAGCCAATTTACAATCACAGTACAGGAGAGTTTGACCCACCAGAATATATTAAGCCCAGTAAATACGTGATTGTCGAAGGATTGTTAGGCTATTCCACTCGCCTAATGCAAGATAGTTATGACATTAAAGTTTATCTTGCTCCTCCTGAATCTTTACGTACAACCTGGAAAATCAAACGAGATACTCGTAAGCGTGGATATACAGATGAACAAGTAATAGAGCAATTACGCAAACGAGAACCTGATTCCGAAGCCTTTATCCGTCCTCAGCGTCAATGGGCTGATGTAATTGTCAGTTTTTATCCGCCAGAAGAAAACCCCGAACAGAAGGACTTACTCCTTAACGTTTGCTTAATTCTTCGACCCACTATTCCTCATCCCGATCTCAGTACGATTTTACATGCAGAAGGCAATCATTTAGGCTCCGCTATTCGTTTAGGGCTCGATCGAGATATGGGCAAACCAGTAGATGTCCTAGAAATTGATGGTCATGCTACTGCCGAACAGGTGCGAGAATTAGAAAAAATGCTTTGTAACGAAGTTCCCTATTTGGGTCAATTCTGTAGTTTAGAAGGTAACGAGGATATTGGAAAAGTCATAGGTACAACAGGAGAATCTCTGCAAAGTTATCCTCTTGCTTTAACACAACTTTTGATTACCTATCATATGATTAAAGCTGCTGGTTTGTAATGTTGAGAACAAGGAGTGTTTCCTAGCTCTTGGGAGATTTGAGTAACTAAACTCTTTACTCCTGTATTTTTAATTGACCAATGATTTATAGTGGCTTGTCTCCAATTTCTTTAGTTTGAAAATGCTCATGAGTCGTTCAGCCCTCTATGTACTCGACGATTACCGCTCACGATCACTACAGTTTGCTTAATTGCAGTAACTCGCCACTTTCCCTCAACTTGAATTAACTGATGCTCATAATTTCCTGCGGTATCAAGTCGATCTTGCCCCAGTTCACAAGTAGGGTCAAATCGATAAATCCTCTACGCTGACAAACACTTAGCATAGTCATTGATTAACGTATCTCATGATTTGTACTGATATGTACAGTCTTTAGCCCAGCTAGTCCCTCTGCACGCTGTTTTACATAGACTTCTGCCGTAATTTTTTGTGACAATTCCCCTCTAATACTAAATCCGATTGATAAAGTTTACTTTTGAAGGCTGACACGGAGACGCGGAGAATCGGAGACACGGGGATATGTTTAAACTCGTAATACATAACCTTTTTGAACAGGATTTAGTATAAATTCTGAATAATCAACATTAATCTCGTCTGCTAAA
The DNA here is from genome assembly GCA_030065155.1 of Xenococcaceae cyanobacterium MO_188.B29. GTDB lineage: Bacteria > Cyanobacteriota > Cyanobacteriia > Cyanobacteriales > Xenococcaceae > JASJDJ01. Next base: position 6,667 of record JASJDI010000182.1, on the reverse strand, counting down.
TATTTTCGGAGTTTCTGCCAGTTTTTTTTATCCACTGCATTGGCGATACCTACAATAACATCAATAATTTTTTTGTTCTTCTCCACTACTGTGACGTGATTAGTGGAAATCAAAGTATTATGAATCCATAAAAAATAAATGTATATTTATTTTTTGTTGAATTAATTTGACAATTACGAATTATTATCAGAAGATATACAGTTATTTTATTCTCAAGATTACATTAGAATACAATTATCATAAATCAAAAATAACTATTGTGTAGATACATCATAATTGTCCTCTTGTAAACTTATTAATTTCGCTTATTTTATCTAGTTTGAAATATTAGGGAATTATTGTTATTCTTCTTATTTTTTCGGATATTAACCTTTAAGCTTTACTATTTTGATACACTCTTCATACTAAATATATTAAAAAGACAAAGTTTTTTGGAAAAAATATAGACACAAAACTCTGATTTAGATAAGCTCAAAAATTTTTATTTAACTCGAATATATTAAATTACTATTTGCTAGTATCATACGATCTTAGTAACCGAAAATTTAAAAATATTATTGTTCTTTTATTTGATCTAATAGAGACAATTTTTTTTTCGGTATATGAATTGACAGACTGCTTGAACAGATTATTAAAATATAATGTCCATAAAAACTATATTATTTGTAGAAGATAATGCAGATTATCAGGAATTAGTTAGGTTAGCTTTTGTATCTTGTGGAATTGAACATAATTTAGTTATGGTGCAAAGTGCGATTGAAGCGTTAGACTATCTACTAGGTAATGGGAGATACTCTAGACGAGATCTAAATGATCTGCCGACCTTAATAATACTTGATTTGAACTTGCCCATACTTAATGGACTACAAGTACTACAACGTATTAGAGCTAATTCCAGAACTAGGTTTTTACCTGTAGTAGTTATGAGTACGTCAACAGAACCAGAAGATATTACTAGTAGTTATCGCTATGGTTGTAATAGTTATATCCGCAAACCACTCAACTTTACACAACTGCAAAATTTTGCTAGAGAAATAACATTATACTGGTTAACTATTAATCAAGTCCCACCTGTCTCTGGAGTAATAGATGAGTAAACTTCTGCGAGTCTTAATTGTTGAAGATTCAGAAGATGATGCCGAACTGCTAGCAATTGAGTTAGAGCGCGGTGGTTATGAGATCCATTGCGAGCGAGTAGAAACTGAACTAGATATGCACACTGCGTTAGACAAAAAAGTTTCTTGGGATATTGTCTTGGCAGACTATGCTCTACCCAACTTTAGCGCGATCGCTGCTTTAGACATACTAAAAAATTATCAATTAGATTTACCCTTTATTATTGTCTCTGGAAAAATAGGAGAGGACACAGCTATAGCTGCAATGAAAGCTGGGGCCCATGACTATTTACTTAAAGGAAAACTAGCACGATTAGTTCCCGCAGTAGAAAGAGAATTAAGAGAAGCGATCGTGAGGCAAGAACATAGACAAGCTCAAGAAAGACTGGAATACTTAGCTTACTATGATGATTTAACGACGTTACCAAATCGAACTTTGTTTTTAGAAAGTTTAGGTAAGCAGATTAGCCAAAACAAACTACTTCATAAAGAAGGTTATTCGTTTGCAGTTTTATTATTAAATATAGACCGCTTTCGAGTTATTAAATATAGTCTAGGTCATTCTTTAAGTGAACAATTATTAATTGCTGCTGCAAAACGGATCAAAAAATGCCTTACCCAGCAAGATATATTAGCCAGAATTAATGCAGATGAGTTTGCCATTATACTGGCTGACATTACCAAAGAGAAAGAAGTTGAAGCAAGGGCAGAAGAAATTTACAATCAGTTTTTAACTCCTTTTGAGTTACAAGAAACTATTGTTTTTTCTACTGTCAGCATGGGTATTGTCCTGAGTAGTATTGGTTATGAACAACCAGAAAAACTTCTGCAAGCAGCAGATACGGCAATGCACTATGCTAAATTTGATGCTCTCAAAAATTTAGTCTTTTTTCATGAAGTAATGCACACTCTTGCTGTGGAAAGATTGCAGCTAGAGAGCGATTTACAGCAAGCCATAAACTACAAAAGACTACATTTAAACTATCAACCAATTGTTTCTCTCTATACAGGAATGGTAGATAGTTTTGAAGCTTTAGTCAGGTGGGAACATCATTCTTTAGGTTCTATAGACCCAGAAAATTTTATTTCTTTATCGGAAGAAACTGGTTTAATTATTCCTCTAGGTAAATGGGTTTTAAGAGAAGCTTGTCAACAGCTAAATAACTGGAAACAATGTTCTTTTCGCTACTTACCTCTAAGTATAAGTGTTAATATATCTGGAATTCAGCTATCTCATCCTAAGCTATTAGGGCAAATTGATGAAATACTTCAATCTCTGCAATTAGAAGGCAAATACTTAAAGCTAGAAATTACAGAAAGTAACTTAATGGAAAATTCTGTAACCATTACTAAAGTCCTCGAAAAACTCAAAGAAAGAGAAATAAAACTGTGTATAGACGATTTTGGTACTGGTTATTCTTCTCTAAGTTATTTACGTTATTTGCCTATTGATACAGTAAAAATCGATCGATCTTTTATTGTAAAAAACAAGAATGATCCTAATTATGATATTGTAAAAGCGATCGTTAACTTAGCTCATAGTCTGGGATTAGATGTTATTGCTGAAGGAATAGAAACAGAATTACAGTTGAATATACTGCGAGAACTTGGCTGTGAATATGGACAAGGCTATTTATTTGCTAGTCCCCTTGATAGCCAAGCTACATTCAAATTGATGAAAAGTGGACTGAGGATTTGCTAAAACCATTCTTAAGATTATTTCAATCAGAACACAACATGTATTAAGAACGTTCTATACTCAGGTATGAAATTAGTCAATTGGCAGAAAATCTTCAGGTATAAAATATGAGTATCAAAACTTACTGGAAAAAACAGTGGGGTTCTCTATTGATAACAGGAATAATATTCGCTTCTTTAAACGGTTGTGGCAATGGAGGAGATAATACCCCTAGTAATGGAGAGAATAGTAGTGGGACAAGTAGTCTCTTAGATAGAATTCAAAGCCGTGGTAATCTTATCTGTGGTGTTAACGGTCAATTACCAGGATTTAGCTTTGTCGATGAAAATGGCGAATATTCTGGAATGGATGCTGAATATTGTCGGGCTGTAGCTTCTGCTTTATTTGACGATCCTGCTCAAGTGGAATTCCGCGATCTCAGCGCGCAAGAGCGTTTTACCGCAGTACAATCAGGAGAAGTGGATTTAGTTAGTCGTAACACTACCTGGACAATAAGCCGTGATACTTCTGTGGGTATGGAATTTGCCCCCATTATTTTTTATGATGGTCAAGGTATCATGGTACGGAAAGATAGTGAAATCCAAGATTTAGAAGGACTGGCAGATAAATCTATTTGCGTTTTGTCAGGAACTACAAACGAGCAGAATCTGGCGGATCAAATGCGTAAGCAGGGAATAAATTATCAGCCTGTAGTGTTTGAAGATGTTGATGCTGTTTATGCTGCTTATGAACAGGAGCGTTGTGCAGGGGTAACTAGCGATCGATCTCAGTTAACAGTCCGTCGTGCTGTTTTGGCTAATCCCGACGAACACGAAGTTTCTAGCGTAGTACTATCAAAAGAACCTCTTGCCCCCATGGTAGCAAATGGAGATGCTAATTGGTTTGATGCAGTTAAATGGATTACTTTTGCCCTTATTCAAGCAGAAGAGTTAGAAATTAATTCCCAAAATATCAGTAGCTTTGAAAACACAGAAGACCCGCAAATAAGGCGTTTTTTGGGTCAAGAAGGTAATTTGGGCGAAGATATGGGACTACCTAATGATTTTGCTGCCAGAATTGTTAAACACGTTGGCAACTATGGTGAAATTTACGATCGCAATATAGGTCAACCTTTTGGTTTAGACAGAGGACTTAATCGACTTTGGACTGATGGAGGGCTTTTGTATTCTCCACCATTTCGTTAAATTAGCTGTTAGCTGTTAGCTGTTAGCTTTTGACAAAAATTGCTTAGGGGAGAAATACTCTTTTTTGCTCGCTGATAACTAAAGGCTAGTAGCTATTTTCAATTAGTTAATTGGTTGGCAAATAATGGAAGACGAAAAAATACCTTTTTGGCGAGATAGTAGAGTGTTAAGGATAGTAGGGCAAGTTGTTGCTCTACTAATTGTATTCACGATTATCTTTTTTTTGGGTAATAATCTTGTCAATAATTTTCAGCGTTTAGGGTTAACCTTTGGTTTTAATTTTCTCGATCGCTCTGCTTCTTTTGGTATTGCTAATCCACCCATTGCCTATAGTTCAAACGATCCTTATACTAAGGCGATTTTAGTCGGCTTAATTAATTCTCTGCGAGTGATGTTTTTTGGCATCATTATCGCCCTATTTTTGGGAATTATCGTGGGAATTAGTAGGTTATCTGATAATTGGTTATTGCGCCAGTTAGCAACGATTTATGTCGAGACTTTACGGAATACACCTTTACTATTGCAATTATTCTTCTGGTATTTTGCCGTTTTTCTCAAATTACCCAGAATAGACAATCCTCTAACTTTTGGGAGATGGGTTTTTCTCACCAATAGAGGCTTAGATATTCCTTGGTTTGGGGATGCTCAACAAACATGGCTAGGATTAAGTGTAATTATTCTCAGCATTATTTTGCTAGTAGTTTTATGGCGCAGAAGAATCTATGCGGTAGAAGAACAAGGTGAATCTGGGCAAATTTGGTCATGGTTATCAATAGCAGTAGCGATCGCAGCTATGATAATTTTCTGTTTTGGTTTAGATTGGGATATACCAGAACTAAATAATAATAATATTGCTGGCGGACTCAATTTATCTCCAGAGTTTGCTACTCTCCTAATTGGTTTGAGTGTTTATACTGCTGCTTTTATTGCCGAAGTTGTACGGGCAGGAATTCAATCTGTCAGCCAGGGACAATGGGAAGCTGCTAGGGCGTTAGGTTTACAGCCCGGATTAGTAATGCAGCTGATTATCTTTCCTCAAGCTTTACGGGTGATGATTCCCCCTCTTACTAGTGAATTTCTGAATTTAGCTAAAAATTCTAGTCTAGCGATCGCGATCGGCTATAACGACATCTATTCTATCTCCAATACTGTCGCCAATCAAACAGGGCGATCTTTGGAAATGCTGTTAATTGTTATTACAACGTATTTAACTATTAATTTAATTATTTCTCTGGGTATGAACTGGTTCAACCGTGCAGTACAAATAAAAGAAAGATAATTATCAATATCTATAGTCACTCAATTATGATCGATGAAGGTTACGTTAAATATCAATGTCATTGGATTGACAAACCAAAAGTTACCTTAGCTGAGATTGCTGAATTGAATCAATGGCGAGATAAACTATATCAATTAAATTTTATTGGTCAATATGATAATGGGATTGGCTTTGGTAATATTAGTATCCGCGATGAGCAACCAGAATATTTTATTATTTCAGGAACACAAACAGGAGGAATACCCCATCTAACCGAAAAACACTATACCAAAGTTACTGAATTCGATTGGGAAAAAAACTTAGTTACTTGTGTTGGTTCTATTCAAGCTTCTTCTGAAGCCTTAACCCATGCTGCCTTGTATGTAGCTAATCCTGAAATTAAAGCAGTCATTCATATTCATCGTCTTTCCCTTTGGGAAGCACTAATAAATAAAGTCCCCACAACAAATATTAATTGTGCTTACGGTACACCAGAAATGGCACAAGAAATTATGAGATTGTGTCAAGAAGATATCACCAATAAACTAAAAATCATAGTAATGAGTGGACATAAAGAAGGAATCATTACTTTCGGCAAGGATTTAACTGAAGCAGGTAATCTTTTACTTGATTTTGCCGAAAAAGTGCGGAAAATTAGCTTAATTTAAGAGAAACGACCTTGAAAAAAAATAAAGGTAACTTTATTAGCTTTATATTAGCTTTATTACTGTAATCATTAATTAAAGCCCTTAATTTTTTCCTCGGTTGTATCTATCATGAAGACAATTAAGAAAGTAGAATTGATTGAAGAGTCACCTTTCGATCGTATCAATCAACCCAAATATTATCGTCTAGCCTTGCTTATTTCTTCCCTCTTCGCTACATTTTGCGCTGGCTACTTTATTTGGCGAGAAGTTCGACTTGATGCTGCTGAACAATTAATGTTTGATTGTATCGAACAGCAAAATTGTAGTAGCAATATTTCCACTATACAAAAACTGGCTAAGGCTAAGAGAACTTTAATGTTACTTAACTTTGAAAATGCTAATCTTCAAGAGGCTCATCTCCCCAATGCTAACTTCAATAACACTAACCTCAAAAATGCTAATCTATCTCTTGCTAACCTAAAGAATGCCGATCTTAAAAATGCCAATCTCTCTTTTGCCTATCTGATTAACACTAAACATCTAAAACCGACTCAAATTAAATCAGCTTGTCATTGGCAAACAGCTTTTTACCAAGGTGATTGGGATAGCGAGCAGGCAAAATGGGTAGTTAATGAGCAAGCTAATCAGCAATACATAGAACAACTCAAACTAGATAAAACTTCTGAGCCAAAAGAACCAATTGATTGTAGTAGATGGAAGTAGATTTTGTTAGTAGATTTTGTTGAATTTTGCTGAGGGTGGGC
>JASJDI010000007.1 GCA_030065155.1 Xenococcaceae cyanobacterium MO_188.B29 | reverse complement strand
ATTTGTTTTAGATCATCTTTGTTCAGTCCAGCCATGATTTATAGCATACATCAATTCGCTGGAATGAGAATTATTTGGCTTTGACTTCTAGTTTTTTAGGGAGGGGGAATGAATGATTACTAAGTCTAAGACTACGGAATGCGGTGGTAAGTTCGGTATTGAACATTGCTGAGGTAGCCAAGATAGCTGATAGTCCAAACGCAGCAGCAGTCGTGTGTAACAGTACCCCTGTGCTAATACCTAAAACGGAAACAATGCCAGCTTTTCTTCCCTGCCCTATGCTACGAGTAATGATATACAAAGTATTAGCACCAGGTAATAAATTGAGTGAGATTGCTGCCAACAGAAAAACAGAGAGGTTTTGTGTACCAAGCATAGTCAAATTTCTGAGGTTGATTGTATTTAGGAAATTATAGAATTGAATTTCAATCAAAATCAGTAACTTGTTAATTCGGCTTATTAAGATTGAGCGAACTTATACACAAGATATAGTCAATAATGCTTCCTAAATCTGGCTCTAAATCTATCTTTCATAATCTGGCAAAGTATTTATTTTCTCTTTTCTCTCCTTGGAGAGACGTTGATTGGTTTTTAATATTATTAATAGTTAGTTTGACTTTTTCTGGTGGAGTAATCATTCAAAGTACAGAACTTACCGATAACCTCAATCATGGTTTTCAACATTGGTACATTGGGGGAATTGGGTTGGGGATAGCTATGATGATTGCCTCTTGGCGTTATCGAATTTTGTTGCAGTGGCATTGGCTAATTTATACCGTAACCAATTTATCTTTGCTTGCCGTAATGATTGTAGGGGTAACGGCAAAAGGAGCGCAAAGATGGCTGACAATCGGTGGTTTTAATGTTCAACCTTCAGAATTTGCCAAAATAGGCGTTATTATAACTCTAGCTGCTTTGTTACATGAAAGTAAAACTACTAGCCTGAGTCAAGTAAGTCGTACTCTAGCTATTACTGCTATTCCCTGGGGATTAGTTTTTCTACAACCAGATTTAGGCACATCTTTAGTCTTTGGCGCGATCGTTATTAGTATGCTTTATTGGGCAAATGTTAATCCTGCTTGGCTACTAATACTAGTTTCCCCTCTAGTTTCAGCCGTTCTCTATCACCTTTATCTTCCTGCCTGGTTATTGTGGACTTTAACTATCACTGGTGTTGCTTGGCTGGCTTTTCCTATCAAGATAGTATCAGTTTTAGGTGCGATCGCTATTAATTGTGGAGCAGTAGAATTAGGTAACTTTTTTTGGAGCTTACTGAAAGATTATCAAAAAGACCGATTAGTTTTATTCCTCGATCCTGAAAAAGATCCTTTAGGGGGAGGATACCATTTAATTCAGTCTCGTATCGCTATTGGTTCAGGGGAAATGTGGGGACAGGGATTACATCAAGGACTTCAAACCCAACTAAATTTTATTCCCGAACAGCATACAGATTTTATTTTTTCGGCGGTAGGAGAAGAATTGGGTTTTATCGGCTGTATCTTTCTACTACTTACTTACTGGTTGATCTGTTTAAGATTAGTGTGGATTGCTTCTACTGCTAAAGATAATTTTGGTTCTCTTTTGGCTATTGGAGTTTTATCTATGATTACTTTTCAGGTAATTATTAATATTAGTATGACTATAGGACTTGCTCCTATTACAGGAATCCCTCTACCGTGGATGAGTTATGGACGTTCTGCTTTATTAACCAATTTTATCGCGATCGGTTTAGTAGAATCAGTAGCTAATTATCGAGAAAGGAAAAAAAAATCTTCCTAAACCGCGTCCAGACAGAAAACAGTAGTTTTATGTTCAGAAAACTTTTGTGTTCTTAACCTGTACTCACTACTCACTAATCAAGATAATGACCTCAAAAACTATCGGTTTCAAATTAGATGTAGTTAGTCTTCAATGCTAATTATCCATTCATAAAGACTATGAAAAGCTTCATAATATTTATCTAATTCTTCTGTAGATATAGAGTAGGGAGAGGTTTGCCAAGCTTCTATAGCTTTTAGGATGAGAAATAGAGTAGCCATTGCTTCTAAAAGACCAACATGATTCCATGATTTATTGTGCCAATACTTTTCCAGAGCATCTCTTAAGCTATAATTTTGATTATTTTTTATGTACTGAAAACCATCTATACTTGATGCAAATTCAATTTCAGAATTAGTTATAAACTTTTGTGTCATTTCAAATTAAAAATAATTTATTGATTATTTATTAAATTCTCATGACAATTTAATAATGTGAATTCGCTAAATATAGGAACTTAATCGGCTAAAAGTACTAATTACTGCGCTTTTCAATTGAGTAGACTCCACCCGTCATGGATTACTGATTACTGATTACTGATTGGAAAGTAACTTTCAATCCAGTCTCCTCAGTCTAAAATTAGTGTGGTCTATCGATCTGAAAACCGCTGTAAAAGCTACTCATCCTAGAGTAAAAGATATAATTATCGACGATCGAAAACTCGACGGAATAGACGATAACTACCACGAACTAAATCTAGAATAGGGTAGGGTACTCGCAATCGATGCCAAGAAAAAAGAGGTAAATAGAGTAAGTAGTAAGCTTTTTTTAAATCTTTCCAAGCTAAGCAGGGTTCTTCCTCCAAAAAATCTGATACATCGACAACTAATCCTCTCCCATCAGACATCATTACATTACGTCCATGAACGTCATGGGGATATAAACCGCAACTACGAGCATATTCTAAAGCTCGATCGATATCTTTAATTACCCGTTTAGGAATTTTTAAACCTCTATGCATACAATCATAAAGAGTTACTCCGTGTAGTCGTTTTAAAATTAAAAAGTTATTTTCGGCATAAAAACATTCTGAGAAAGAAGGATGAGAACCCAAACGACGATAAACTTCTAACTCGTCTTCCCAACCTAATCTTCCCGTCGCATAAATTTTGACGACTAAATCACTATAGTCTGAATGGTAGAATACCCCCGCATAGTTTCCTGTACCCAGAAGTTGCCAAGGTTCTGGAACTCGGTGAACTATGACAGGATTACGAGGATTGGGACTCTCCATTTCGAGATGGGGGATTAGCTCTTGATGGATACTCTCGATTAATCGATCTAAATCTTCTTGAGCTTGAGACGATCGATCATCACCAACAAAATCACTTTGACGAAAAAATGACATTGGTAGTTTAGCCTTATTGTAAGTGCTTATACTTTATATTTTTATCTTAATCTTTATCTTAAAGGTCAATCGTAAATAACTAAATAATATCCATTAGAAAAACTAATAAGATAGATACAGCAATTCTTAGACTTATGAGACGCAGTCTAATCTTGTTTTTTTATTATTTGATTGAAGTTACTTGACAACTCAAAGAGCAGGACTATTTATTAATTCTCGATCTCTGTTTCTGATAGTTTAATCGAATCCGAGTTGACAGCAACTAAAGGTGATGGAGTAGAGCAAGAAATAGAATCTGAATCCAATTGATGGTAACTATTATCTTGTTGTTGTGTTTTTATTTCTTTGACTTTTAATAAGATCAAATATTCATAAAAGGCTTGTAAAGTACACCAAGCAAAACCTGCTTTACCATCCAGAAAACCTCCTAAAAAAAAGTACATATAAACCCAACGCAATAGTGGTCTAAAAGGTAAGCGTAGAGATAAATCTTTTAAAGCACGTCTTTTTTCTACTTCCGATTTGCCAAAAAATAAGTTGCGCCAACAAACTTGACCGCCTTCTAATTGACGAATTGTTTCTATTGCCTCATCGCTAGAATAACGATTGTGTTTGTCAATCCAGCGAGTCAAACCCTTACCAGAAGTGTAGTGGGGATAAGTTTCTTGCAGGAAATCTGTTTTTCCATTGCACACTTCTCTCTCTGTATGCCCGTAATCAGTAAACCAAACTTTTCCCTTCTGAAATAAACGCATTTGATAACGGGGATATTGGGTGCTGTAGCGAATCCATTTCCCCATAAAAATCACTCTTTCTGCTACATAATAGCCGATCGCCTTTTGGCTTTTTGTCGCTTCAATACATTCAGCAAACAATTCTGGTGTCATGCGCTCATCTGCTTCGAGAATATAAACCCACTCATGTTTACTAACTATTTCCTGAAGCATCCAAGTTCTCTGTTTTCCATGACTTTCAAACTTGTGCTGAACTATTTGAACTGGATAGGTAGAAGCAATTTCAATAGTTCTATCTGTACTAAAAGAATCAACTACAATCACATCATCAGATAGTAAGGCTGATTCAATGCAATCAGCTACATCTATTTCTTCGTTATAAGTGAGTATATAAATAGAGATCATGAAGGAGTCTATTTTAATAAATTATTTAAGGGCTTTTGAGAAAAATTATTTTTATTTTTAATCTTAATTTACTCAGTTTGGACTATCTACTGTAGATTTCCCTAAAATCCTTCACATCTACTAATCATGATTAGAAATAGGTAATAGATAAGAGTAACTTAACAAACCATTACCCATTACCTATCTATAATCCTATTTAAGGCGTTTTATGCTTTTGTTAACAATTGTTTAGGAGGTAATTTAAGATCTTTGGCTAATCTCAAAATCTCCAATAGTTTAATCGTCATCCAAGTAATATCCAATTCCCACCATTGCAAACCATGACGAGCAGAATATTGAAAAGCATGATGATTGTTGTGCCAACCTTCACCAAAAGTCAGTAGAGCTACCCACCAACAATTTTTCGATTTATCGTTGGATTCATGGCTTTGATAACCAAATTTGTGAGTTGCACTATTAACAAACCAAGTACAGTGGAATACTACTACTAAACGGACAAAAATTCCCCAAATTACAAAAGGCCAACCTCCTAACAAGTATAAAAACACGCCTAAAACTACTTGAAGAGGAATAAAATATTTCTGACAAAACTGATAAAAAGGATCGTCAGCAATATCTTTGGTGTAACGAGGAATATCATTATTAGCAGGATTCTGAATTAACATCCATCCTAAATGACTCCACCAAAAACCACGATTGGAATCATGAGGATCTGGTTCAGTATCAGAATATTTATGATGTATACGATGTAAACCAACCCAGTCAATTGGACCTCCTTGACAAGCAAGGGCACCGCAAAATATAAAAAAGTATTCTACTAACTTAGAAGTCTCAAAACTACGATGGGTAGCTAAGCGATGGAATCCTAGAGTAATACCCCAACCTGCTGTAATCCAATACAGTATAAAAGCAACTCCGAGTGCTCCCCAGCTAAAGTTACTTGGGAAAAGGGCTAATAAGGCCACAATATGGATTGTAGCCATGTATATAATAATACTCCAAGCTAAAGGAGGTTTATTTGATGTAGCAACTGTCATTTAGTAACCTAAATTTCAAATTTATGCAATACTTTTGTGCGATGCCATTCACACAAAAAGAGAAATACAAAATACAAAGGAAAGTACATTGTCTGTTTTTTCCTCTAATCTCTGACTGGACAATTTTTTGTCCAAAGGAGTTTTGACTAGATCGACTATCGATATAAAACCTATTGACATCCATAAAGGAAATGTTTTTCGATAGATGAATAATCTAAAAATTGGCATCTCCATAGACTTAATGAAAAGTTACAGTCTGCTACAAGAAGCAGAAAAAGCACTATTACCGATTTTTTCTGGTATTGACACCAAGGTCAAGCATAATTTAAGAAAAATCTTAAAATCTTATAGCGATCGCCGAGTAGGAACCCAACATTTTGCTAGTGTTAACGGTTATGGACATGACGATCTAGGCAGAGAAACTTTAGATCGAGTATTTGCCCAAATTATGGAAGCCGAAGCAGCAGCAGTAAGAGTACAATTTGTTTCTGGAACTCATGCGATCGCCTGTGCTTTATTTGGTGTACTTCGCCCCGGGGATGAAATGCTAGCAGTAGCTGGCGCACCCTACGACACTCTAGAAGAAGTAATCGGGATTAGAGGCAACGCTCAAGGCTCCCTTGCCGAGTTTAACATCCAATACCGCCAATTAAACTTAACTGAGCAGGGAGAAATTGATTGGCAAAATCTTAAAACAGCCATCAGAGACAATACTCGTTTAGTGCTAATTCAACGTTCCTGTGGCTATTCTTGGCGAACAAGTTTATCGATCGCCGAAATTCAAAAAATTGTCCAAATTGTCAAACAACAAAATCCAAATACAGTCTGTTTTGTCGATAATTGTTATGGGGAGTTTATTGAAGAACAAGAACCAACGGCAGTAGGTGCAGATTTAATTGCTGGTTCGTTGATTAAAAATCCTGGTGGAACAATTGTTTCGACAGGAGGTTACATAGCTGGCAAGGCAGAATTAGTAGAAGCAGCAACCTGTCGTTTAACTGCACCAGGGATTGGGAGTAGTGGTGGTGCGACTCTAAACCAAAACCGTTTGCTCTTTCAAGGTTTATTTTTAGCCCCTCAGATGGTAGGAGAAGCCATTAAAGGAAGTCATCTCATCGCTTATGTTTTTGATAAATTAGGTTATCCAGTTAACCCTCTACCCTTAGCACCCCGTCGAGATATTATTCAAGCAATTAAATTGGGTAGTGCAGATAAACTAATTGCTTTCTGTAAGGCGATTCAACGGCATTCTCCTATCAATTCCTACTTAGAACCCATTCCTGCACAAATGCCTGGGTATGAGAGCAAATTAGTGATGGCTGGAGGCACATTTATTGATGGTAGTACCTCAGAATTTTCTGCTGATGGCCCCTTAAGAGAACCTTATATTGTTTTTTGTCAGGGTGGTACTCATTGGACGCATATTGCGATCGCTCTTGAAACAGCGATTGAGGCAGTAATCAGTCAACAGTAATTAGGGTTGGCTGAAAAACTTGAGTGCCAAGATTTAACCTCTGAAAAAGCTATCAGCTATTTAGCTATTAGCTTTTTTGTTAAGTCTTAGTTTCCTGGTTTTAATTCAAAACTTCGGCTGTATCAGGAGAATTAGCTAGTTGTGCTAATCTTTCTTGTTGATCTTGAGAGATGCAGGATTGAATAATTGTTTCGATATCTCCTTCTAACGAATTAGCTAGAGCAAAGTTTTGTCCTAAACGATGATCGGTAATACGATTATCTTTGTAGTTGTAAGTACGAATTTTTTCGGAACGCGATCCTGTGCCTACCTGCGATCGCCTCATAGAAGTAACCGCTTCTTGTTGTTCAGCCAGTTTTATTTCATACAATTTAGCCCGTAGAATTTGCATGGCTCGTTCCCGGTTTTGCAGTTGCGATCGCTCTTCGGTACAAAAAATTCTGATTCCTGTGGGTTTGTGAATCAAATCTACTGCTGTTTCTACCTTGTTGACGTTTTGTCCCCCAGCACCGCCAGAACGAGCCGTTTTCATTTCAATTTCAGTAGGATCGATCTTGATTTCTACATCGTCTACTTCTGGCATAATTGCTACTGTAGCAGTAGACGTATGAACTCTTCCCCCCGCTTCGGTAACTGGTACTCGCTGTACTCGGTGGACTCCTGCCTCAAATTTTAATTTACTGTAAACGGATTCTCCTTGAATCTCTAAAATCGCTTCTTTGAAACCACCCATATCCGCCAGAGATTCACTTACTAGTTTGACGTTCCAGTTTTGGGTTTCGGCATAGCGAGAGTACATTCGGACTAAATCACCAGCCCAAATACTAGCTTCATCCCCACCAGTACCAGCACGGATTTCCAACATGATATTTTTGTCATCATTAGGATCGCGGGGTAACAGTAAGATTTTTAAGCGATTTTCTAGCTGTTCTAACTTCTCTTCTAATTCCTCTACTTCCAAAGCTGCCATTTCTTTCATCTCTGGATCATTAGATTCTTTAAGAATTTCTTTAGCACCTGCTAATTCTTCTCCCGCATTTTTCCACTCCTGATAGGTATTAACTGTTTCTTCTAAAGAAGAACGAGCTTTAGCTATTTTTTGTAATTCATCAGGATTAGTGGCAATATCAGGATCGCCTAAACGTCGAGTTAATTCTTGAAAAGTTTGTTCGACAGATTTGAGTTTGTCTAATAAATAAGTTTCTGCCATTGTTTTCAACTCCCAGAGAAAAATTTAGTGATCTTATTGGTTAATTAAATTTAAATACGAATACGATAAACCCAGCAGTCACAATAACTAACTGCTGGGCAAATAAAATTAACTAATAAGCTATTTTTCTTCGTTAGAATCAGTACCTTCAGCACTTTTATCAAGCATTCCATATTTACGCAAAAAGCGATCGACTCGTCCTTCTGTGTCAATAATTTTTTGCGTTCCTGTATAAAAGGGATGATTACCAGACCAAACGTCAACATGAATTTCTGGCTGGGTTGAGCCAACAGTCATCACAACTTCACCGTTAAAGATAACTTTTGATTCTGGATACCAAGTGGGATGGATATCAGGTTTAGGCATAATCGGTTACTTTGTTACTTTTATTATCACTGGACAAGATCGAGTTAGTAATTAATTTTCATAACTAATCACTAATCTAATTTTATCGCTTGGAGAACTGAGGTGCTTTACGAGCTTTGTGTAAGCCATATTTTTTCCTTTCTTTAGCTCTCGGATCGCGAGTTAAATAACCTTCTGTTTTTAAAGGCTGGCGATTGTTGGGGTCTTGTTGACACAATGCTCTAGCTATTCCTAGTTTAACTGCATCTGCTTGACCAGTTAAACCTCCACCATGAGCATTTACTAAAATATCGTAATCATTTTCAAAACCTAGAGTTTCCAAAGGAGTTTTAATTACCTGAAGATAGCCAGGAATGCGGTTAAAATAATCTTCCCCTGGTTTCCCATTAACAGTTAATTGACCACTACCAGGAACTAACCTAACTCTGGCAATTGAAGACTTTCGGCGACCTGTACCCCAATATACTACTCGATCTTGAGATTCTGTTGCGTCCATTATTTACCTCCGACGGGAATAGTGTTAATATCTAGCACTTCTGGTTTTTGTGCTTGGTGAGGATGTTCTGATCCTGTGTAAACTTTGAGTTTAGTAAACAGTTTACGTCCCAAAGCATTCTTGGGTAACATCCCTTTAACTGCTTTTTCGACAATTCTTTCGGGAATGCGAGCTTGTAATTGGTCAAAAGTTTCTACTTTCATTCCCCCTGGTCTGCCAGAGTGACGACGGTATAGTTTTTGGCTATTCTTTCTACCAGTCACAACTACTTTTTCTGCGTTCACGACAATCACAAAGTCACCTGTATCCATATGAGGAGTAAAGCTGGGTTTATTTTTCCCTCGCAAGATCATCGCAATCTCAGTAGCCAGACGACCTAAACGTTGATCGGCAGCGTCTACAACATACCACTTCTGTTCTAAATTTTCTTTGGTGGGCAGAGGAGTCTTAATCATTTTTTGTACAACATCGATTGATTATATTTAGCAAGTCATTTAATCGGCAAGAATAAAATTTGGTTGAGTATCAAACCAAACTTGTTTAGGGAAAGGAAATTCTGGATAACCCACTCGCAAAAGACATAATCCTTTGGCTGGAGCAGAATATTTAACTTCTTCTCTTTTCTGATTAACCCATATTTCCGTAAAACTTTCTGGCGATCGCTTTTGTATTCCTACTTCTACCAGCATTCCCACAAGTAGCCTGACCATACCATACAAAAAACCATTGGCTTGAATTTCTAAGTGTAAAAATGAACCATTCCGGTAACATTGAGCCACTTGTACCTCTACCCAAGAATGCTTTCTTGCCGAACCTGCTCTTCTAAAAGCAGCTAGATGGTGTTTGCCAATCAGAGGGTTTAAGGCTTCTTGGATTAGAGTTTCCTGCAAAGGCTGATGATAATAGTGCCAAGCTAAGGAACGGATAAATAAGTTTGGGTTTTTATCGGTATAGATGGTATAACGATAGCGTCGCCAAACTGCGGAAAATCGAGCGTGCCAGTTTAAAGGAACTTGGGCAGATGCTCTAATTAGTATATCTTCTGGCAATTTGCTGTTGAGAATTTTCGCCCATTTATCAGCAGGAATTGGTCCTACATATTCAAAATGAGCTACCTGAGCAGCTGCATGAACCCCTGCATCAGTCCTCCCTGCACCATGTATAATTACAGGAAAGCCAACAATCGAAGCAAGAGCATCTTCTAGTTCTGCTTGGACAGTTCTTTTTTGTGGTTGTCTTTGCCAGCCGTGAAAGTTAGTTCCTAGATATTGAATAACCAGAGCTACTTTCTGCTTTAAGGAATTATCAGCTTCCTTTTCCTTTGCTTTCGGCAATGACTGCAAATTGTCAGACTGAACACTGGGAGTTATATTCATCCCTTACCAATCTTACATCTGTTGAGAAAACATTTGTTTAGACTAACTCAATAATCGCCATTTCTGCGTTATCACCACGACGACGCTTGGTTCTAACTATGCGAGTATATCCGCCTTGGCGATCGCCATAACGTTCACTTACTGCTGCAAACAAGTCGTGAACCAAATTTTTATCGTAGATGTATCCCATAGCTTGCCTTCTGGCTGCTAAAGAACCATCTTTGGCTAGGGTGATCATTTTTTCTACTTCTTTACGTACTGCTTTAGCACGAGCTTTAGTAGTTGTTATCTGACCATGACGAATAATTTGAGTAGCCAAAGAACGGAGTAACGCCCGCCGTTGATCGGCTGGCAATCCTAGTTCTGGGACTTTACAACGATGTCGCATTGCTTTTTGTTCCTTTTTGCTCTATCTTTGTGAGTTATATTAAGTTTTTCCTGATTTTTCCTGAGGTAAGGTTATGCCTAAACGCTTACGTAAAGCATCTATAACCTCATCAGCAGATTTTTGACCGAAATTCTTAATTTCCAAAAGGTCTTCTTGGGTGTAATCTAAAAGATCGGATACTGAATTAATTTGCGCCCGCTTGAGACAGTTATAAGCTCGTACTGACAATTGCAATTCTTCGATGGGGATTTGACTGGTGGGGTCTTCATCCTCTTGATAATCATCTTGAATTTCTTCCAGGGTCAAGTCTTTAAGTGGATTGAATAAATCCACTACGATCCCTGCTGCTTGGGATAGGGCTTCTTCTGGCTTAATGCTGCCATTAGTCCAGATCTCCATAATCAATCGCTCTTTAATAGTCGATCCATCTACACGAGCATCTTCAACACTGTAATTAACCTTTGTTACAGGCATGAAAACAGCATCAATTTGGAGAAAATCCAAAGAACTTCCGTCATCTCTTCCCCTTTCAACGGCTCGATAGCCCTTGCCCTTTTCTACTTTAAACTCCATCTCTAGAGTTGTACCTTCAGCCAAAGTAGCAATATATTGATTGGGATCGATAACCTCTACCTCTGAAGGTAATTCAAACTGATTAGCAGTGACTGTCCCTGGACCTGTTGATACCAACCGACCAATTTGCGGTTGATTGGTATAGCTTTTGAGGATAATTTCCTTCATATTCAGGATGATTTCTAAAACATCCTCTCTAACCCCTTCGATTGTGGCAAACTCATGGGTAGCAAAGCCAAACTTGTGTTCTTGCTTATGTCCATTTTTGGCCATGCCACCACCAATACGAATTGCTGTCACTGCTGCCCCTTCCAGGTTGGACAGTAAAACTCTTCGCAGAGAATTTCCAATGGTTGTACCTTGACCACGATCGAGAGGTTCGAGAACAAATTTGCTATACTGATGTTGATTTTTGAGAGTTTTAGACTCTACACACTCAATTTGGAACTGTGCCACAGACTGACCTCCCTTTTTGGTTACAGCGATCGGTTGACGATAAGTATTTAAGTACTAGTTTCGAGTCAAAAATAACCAGCATAATCCGATCGCCAAATTTCTACTTTCCTCTCTAGTTATACTCGACGCCGTTTAGGTGGACGGCAACCATTATGAGGGATTGGAGTAACATCACGGATTAAAGTAATTTCTAATCCTGCACCTTGCAATGCCCTAATAGCTGTTTCTCGACCTGCACCAGGTCCACTAACCATTACTTCAATTTGGCGCATTCCTTGTTCTATTGCCCTACGAGCAGCACTATCTGCTGCTGTTTGAGCAGCAAAAGGAGTGCCTTTTTTCGCACCTTTAAAACCACTAGAGCCTGCTGATGCCCAGGATACAACATCTCCTCTAGTATCAGAAATAGTAACTATAGTGTTATTGAAGGTGGATTGAATGTGAGCAACTCCGTTGGGAATATTCTTTTTCTGCTTTTTTGCGCCAGTTCTTCTTTTTGGTTGCGCCATATTATTTCTATCGTCAATAAATCAATAAGTTTATGCTGCTTATTTCTTGCTAGGAGCTTTTTTCTTCCCAGCTACTGTTATCCTTCTACCGCGACGAGTACGAGCGTTAGTACGAGTTCGCTGTCCTCTCACGGGTAAACCCATACGATGACGACGACCTCGATAAGTGCCAATATCAGCTAAACGCTTGATATTCATGGCTTCCCATCGTCTTAAGTCCCCTTCAACTTGATAGGCTGCTTCGATATGCGAGCGGAGTTTAGAGACATCTTCGTCGGATAAGTCTCTTACTCTAGTATCGGGATTAACTCCCGTTGCTGCTAATATGTCTTGCGATCGCGATAAGCCAATCCCGTAAATATAAGTTAGCGCGATTTCCACACGCTTATCACGGGGTAGATCTACACCAGAAATCCGTGCCACGCTTTTCTCTCCCTATTTTCCTTGTTTACTGATACTATTTTTTTTCCTTGGTTGAATAGCACAAATTAACCCTGACGTTGCTTATGTTTAGGGTTACTACTACAAATCACCATGACGCGACCACGACGGCGAATGACGCGACATTTCTCACACATTTTTTTTACTGATGGTCTAACTTTCATGCCTTTTTTGGCAACACTGCAAGCCTATAATTCTAATTTATATTGATCTATTATGTCAAATAATGTAATCTGATTGCCAAATAAATGGATAATCTAGATTAGTTGATTATTTATTCCGCAAACGATAGGTAATTCTCCCCTTTGTCAAATCATAAGGAGTGAGTTCAACTTTAACTCGATCTCCAGGCAAGATTTTAATGTAATTGCGCCGTATTTTACCTGAAATATGAGCTAAAACATTAAATCCATTATCCAAATCAACCCTAAACATAGCATTAGGAAGAGATTCCGTTACCGTTCCTTCCATCTCAATTAAATCTTGTTTAGCCACTCGATCTATCCTCCAACATTGTTTTTGTCATTAACATCTTTGCTAATTAGCTTTCAACTAATGTTTGCAAAGATGAGGTTACTGCTTCCATAGACTGATTACCATCAATAGACTTTAAAATACCTCTTTCCTGATAAAAACTAATGACTGGGGCTGTATCATCACGATAAACTTGGAGACGACGGCGAATAGTATCTTCATTATCATCTTCTCTGTCCCGCTCAAGCATACGTGTAATTACAACTTCGTCTGGCACGATTAAATTAAGAGCAAAATCAGGAGATTGATTCAGATTGGCTAAAAGTTGCTCTAAAAAAGAAGCTTGAGCTAAATTGCGCGGAAATCCATCCAAAACCCAACCCTTTTTACTATCTGGTTGAGCTAAACGCTCTTTAATCAGATCGAGAATTAACTCATCAGGAACTAATTCTCCCTTATCCATATAAACTTTTGCCTTCTGACCCAAAAGAGTTTGCGCCGTGGTTGCTCGACGCAAAATTTCCCCTGTCGAAATATGAGGAATTTGATAAGTAGACGATAAAGCCTTTGCCTGTGTACCCTTGCCTGCTCCGGGAGGTCCCAGAAAAATTAATCTTTTCAATTATGTTACACCTAGAAATAGAAAGAGAAAAAGAGCTTTTAAGGTAGTTAGTTCTACTTTGCTACTGTTTTTCCCCCTCTAAGTTTGTGTCCTCCACACTACTAAATTTTGAACAATAATTTTGGTTCAAGCTATTGTTTAACCATCCCCTCATAACGTTGAGAGATGACATAGGTTTGAATTTGTTTGGCTGTGTCAATAGCAACACCTACTAAAATTAGCAAAGAAGTAGCTCCTAAACCTCTAAAAGTAGTTACTCCTGTAGCACCTTCTACTAAAGTAGGAACAGTAGCTACAATACCCAGAAAAATTGCCCCTAATAAAGTCAATCTATTTAGTACTTTTTCTAAGTAGGAACTGGTGGTTTTACCTGGACGAATTCCTGGAATAGAAGCCCCCATTTTTTTTAGATTTTGGGACATATCAACAGGATTGACAATCAAAGAGGCGTAGAAATAGCTAAAAAATACAATTAGCAGTAGATATGTAGCCACATAAATCCAGTTACCTGGTTGGAGAGAAATAGCAATCTGATTAACAACTTGACCTACTCCTCCTTCTGCACCCACAAATCCTGCCAGGGAAGACGGTAAAATCAGCACTGCGGAGGCAAAAATAATTGGCATTACTCCACCTTGATTTAACCTCAGGGGTAAATAGTTAGTTCTTTCCCGGTATACTCTTCTGCCTACTTGACGACGGGCTGAGATAATCGGGATTCGCCGAGTTCCTTCCTGAACGAAAACAATACCGATAATCATAACCAGAAATACAAGCAGCAATATTACTACTTGTGCCACTGCTTCACGACCACCAGTCTGAGCAAATTCGATCGTATTACCGAGAGTTTTAGGCAAAACAGCGACAATATTGACAAAAATCAGCAAAGAAGCTCCATTACCTATTCCTCGCTCAGTAATTAGCTCTGATACCCACATGACAAATATTGAGCCAGCGGTTAAAGCCAATACTGTTTCGATCACAAACCATAGACCATAGTCATTAGCATAAGGACGAAGTAAGCCAACGGTAAGACCTGTACTTTGAATTATTGCCCAGCCCAAAGCCACGTAGCGGGTAATCTGAGAAATTTTTCTTCTCCCTGCTTCTCCCTCGTTTTTTTGCAAATCTTCAAGAGCAGGAATAGCAGCAGTAAGCAACTGCATAATAATAGAAGCATTAATAAAAGGAATGATCCCTAAGGCAAATATACCCAGAGCAGAAAGACCTCCTCCACTGAAGATATCCAAAAAACCGAGTACGGAACTATTTTGAACTCCTGCAGCAAAAGCATCTCGATTAATTCCTGGCACTGGAACAAAAATGCCAAAGCGTACCAATATTAAAAGACCAATAGTAACTAGCAGCCGACCCCGCAGCCCTGCTGCTTGGGCCATTTGTAAAAAAGTTTCTTGTGCCGTTGGCGTTTTATCTCGAACCATGAAAGGTTACCTCTATTTTGGTTGGTAGTTTAAATAAGTTATAGACTGGTAAATGTTATCTTATATTAATTTTTTTACCTTCAAACTTATGATAATACCAATCACTATGTCTTGTTGACTTACTTAGTGAGTTCGCAACTGCCTCCGGCAGCTTCGATTTTTTGTTTGGCTGTAGCACTAAAAGCTACCGCTTTTACCGTTAAAGGAACATTTAATTCCCCATCTCCCAGTATTTTCAAAGGACCATCATTACTAGTAACAATACCCTTGTTCATTAGAGAATCTAAAGTCACTTCTGTATTGGCTTCTAAAGATGAAAGCTTACTAACGTTGATAATGGTGTAGGATTTGGGATTAACTAAAGGAAAATATTTGAGCTTGGGTACTCTTCTGTATAAAGGCATTTGACCGCCTTCAAACCCAGGCTTAGTTCCAGTACCCGATCGAGATTTTTGACCGCGCATACCAAAACCGCAACTAGCTCCCTGTCCAGCAGAAATACCTCTACCTACCCTTCTTCTTCGTTTTTTTGAGCCACTTTTTGGCGTAAGATTACTTAATTCCATAAATTTCCTCCCGGGACCAAATTAAGCATAAAGATGCTCTAAAGAAAGACCTCTCTCTTGAGCCACTTCAGAAAAAGTCCGTAAACTTTCTAAAGCATTAATAGCTGCTCTAGCATTATTGAGAGGATTATTAGAGCCTAATTGCTTAGCTAAAATATTTTTCACTCCAGCTAATTCTAAAACAGTACGGACTGCTCCTCCAGCAATTACTCCAGTACCAGGAGCAGCGGGACGCATGAATACTTTAGCTCCTCCTGCTACCCCATTACTAACATGAGTAATAGAACTAGCTTTTGTTAGGGATACTTCTACTAACTGTTTCTTAGCATCAGCAACTCCCTTACGTACAGCACCAATTACATCGGCAGCTTTACCTACACCGACTCCTACCTGACCTTTCTCATTGCCAACTACGACAATGGCACGAAAGCTCAGTTTTTTACCACCTTTAACTACTTTGCTGACACGACGAATTTGCACCACTCGCTCTTGCCAATTTGTTTCTTTTTCTTTGGCACGGCTTTTTTTCCGCGACTTTGATTTTGCCATGATTAATAATTCCTTATTACTATTAATTAAAAATCTAAACCAGCTTCGCGGGCAGCATCAGCTAAAGCTTTAATTCGACCATGATAAAGATTACCACCGCGATCGAAAACTACTTTAGCAATTCCTTTTTCCATAGCTCTTTGGGCTACCAGCTTACCCACCGCAGCCGAGGCTTCACAAGTGGCTTTAGAAGATAATTCACTCCTTAAGCTTGCTTCTAGAGTCGATGCAGCAGCTATAGTGTTTTGAGCTACATCATCAATTACTTGAGCATAAATATGATTATTGGAGCGAAAGATAGATAAGCGGGGGCGTTCTGGAGTACCGTTGACTTTTTTGCGAATACGTCGATGGCGACGTTGGACTGATTCTCTGCGAGAAAGTTTCATAGCTTCTATTTACCTGTCTTACCAGCTTTGCGTCTGACCATTTCGCCTAAATAGCGAATGCCTTTTCCTTTATAGGGTTCTGGGGGACGTACTCCCCTAATTGTGGCAGCCGTATTACCCACAATTTCTTTGTCAATACCACTAACAGTAATTTCGGTATTTTTTTCTACTGCTACAGTAATTCCTTCTGGCATTTGCATCTCTACAGGCTTACTGTAACCAACGTTAAGGGTTAATTTTTTTCCTTGAGCTTGGGCGCGATAGCCGACCCCCAAAATTTGTAGTTTTTTCTCAAATCCTTTGGACACCCCTTCTACCATATTTGCTACTAACGTACGGGAAAGTCCATGACGCTGACGAGCAATACGGGAATCATTTTGAGTTACTACTTGTAAGGTATTACCATCTTTTTCAATAGCAACAAGAGATGGTAGTTCTCTATCTAAAGTTCCTTTTGGACCTTTGACTGTAACATGAGAATCTTTGATATCTACAGTTACTTTATCAGGGATGGTAATTGGACGCTTACCAATACGAGACATGAATAATTACTCCTTAAATTACCAGACATAACAGAGGATTTCTCCGCCAATTCCTTGACTTCTAGCTTCTCTATCTGTCATTACTCCGTGAGATGTGGAAATGATTGCAATGCCAATGCCACCAAGTACGCGAGGTAAATCTTTTTGTTTAGAGTAAACTCGCAGTCCTGGTTTACTGACACGCTTGAGAGTGCTAATTATGGGTTGACGATTTCTCCCCTTGTATTTGAGGGTAAGTACTACATATTTTTTAAGTCCTTCCCCTGTTTCTTCATAACTTTCAATGAAACCCTCATCTGACAACACTTTAGCAATGCTCCGTGTCATTTTAGTTGAGGGGATTTGAGTTGATGGATGCTTGACCATACAGGCATTGCGAATGCGGGTCAGCATATCTGAAATAGTATCGTTTGCCGCCATTATTCCCTTTTTGTTTATATTATCCTCAGGATTTAGTTATTTCTGAAGGGCATGCCCATCTCTTTGAGCAGGGCTCTTCCTTCTTCATCGGTATTGGCTGTGGTGACAATAGAAATATCTAGTCCCCGAATTTGATCGATGCTATCGTAGTCAATCTCAGGAAAGATTAGTTGTTCCCTAACTCCTAAGCTATAGTTCCCTCGACCATCGAAACTCTTGGGACTAACACCACGAAAGTCACGAATACGTGGTAGAGCTAGGTTAATTAAGCGAGAGAGAAAGGCATACATCCGCTCTCCTCTTAAAGTAACCATTACCCCAACAGGCATACCTTCACGAACTTTAAAGCCAGCGATCGCTTTTTTGGCTCTAGTAACCACTGGCTTTTGACCAGCAATAATGCTCAATTCTGCAATGGAAGATTCCAAGGCTTTGGCATTTTGAGACGCTTCTCCTAAACCTCGGTTAATAACTACTTTCACCACTTTGGGGACTTGATGAATATTAGTGTAGTTGAATTGTTCTTTGAGCTTAGGGACGATTGTTTCTTCGTAGATAGTTTTGAGTGGTTTGACCATTTTTTTATTTTTTCATCTTCCCTGGGCTTGGTCAGGGGTTAATCAGTAGGGGCGAACCGCCGTTCGCCCGTACATAAATATGTACGGTTAATCAATGATTTCGCCAGTTTTTTTGAGCATCCGCACTTTGCGACCATCCTCTTTAAAGGTATAGCTGATACGGCTGGCTACTTTCTCTTTGTTGGAATAGTGCATCACGTTAGAACTGTGGATGGGAGCTTCAAAAGTGGCAATTTGCCCTGATTCTCCTTCTTGCTGAGGTTTGACGTGTTTGGTTCTCACGTTTACCCCTTTAACAATTACTTTGCTTGATTTTGGCAATGTTTGAAGTATTTCTCCTACTTTGCCTTTATCTCGACCAGAAATGACTTGAACAGTATCTCCCTTTTTAACGTGCATTTTATAACGTTGGGGACTCTGATTATTTTTGTGTTTTGCCATCAGATTACCTCCGGGGCGAGGGAAACGATTTTCGTAAAGTTTTTCTCTCTTAATTCCCGTGCTACAGGTCCAAATACGCGAGTTCCACGGGGATTATTGTCATTATTGATAATTACGGCTGCATTATCGTCGAAACGAATACTCATACCGCTTTCACGACGGAGAGATTGTTTAGTACGGACTATTACTGCTCTGACTACATCAGATTTTTTAACTGCCATATTAGGTAGAGCATCTTTAACTACGGCAATAATAACATCGCCAATACTGCCATAACGGGTATTGCCTGTGCTAAGAACTCGCAAACACATTAGTTTGCGCGCTCCACTATTATCGGCAACATTAAGATAAGTTTGTTGTTGAATCACGGCTATAAAAATTTATCAAATAGAAATTATCAATTACTAGATTCAAGAATTTCCGCTACAGTCCAACGTTTAGTGCGACTGAGGGGTCTGGTTTCGCGAATACGGACGCGATCGCCAATTTTGCACTTATTTTCTTCGTCGTGAACTTTGTATTTTTTAGTTTTAACGACGATTTTGCCATACTTGGGGTGAGGAGCGCGGTTTTCGATGGCAACTACTATAGTTTTTTCCATCTTGTCGCTCACTACATCTCCCACTCTTTCTTTAACTGCCATATTTCACTCTATTCCTCTTCTGCTGCGGTCGTTGATTCTGGTTCAGTTTGAGAGGTAGCTAATTGACGCTCCCGCTCAATAGTCATTAGTTGAGATAAACGATGCTTACTATGCTTAAATAGATGAGGACTTTCTAGGCGACGGGTTGCCTGTTCTAGCCTAAGTTGGAACAGTTGTTGCTTTTCTTTGACAATTGCTTCGGCTAGTTCCTCATCACTGAGCTTTCTAACATCTTCTATACTAGGTAAAGCCATAGTTTAGACGTAATCCTCTTCGCGAGTAATAAATTTAGTTTTAATGGGTAATTTCTGGGCAGCTAAGCGCATTGCCTCTCTCGCTACTGGTTCGGCAACACCAGACATTTCAAACATAATGCGCCCTGGTTTGACCACTGCAACCCAGTATTCAGGTGAACCTTTACCAGAACCCATACGAGTTTCTGCTGGACGCATAGTGACAGGTTTATCAGGAAAAATACGAATCCAAATTTTTCCACCCCGACGAACATAACGAGTCATAGCTCGTCTAGCTGCTTCTATTTGACGAGAGGTAATCCAGCAAGGCTCTGTAGCTTGAAGGGCATATTCCCCAAAGTTGAGAGTACTACCTCGATAAGCCATCCCTCTCATGCGTCCGCGCTGCTGTTTACGAAATTTAGTTCTTCTTGGACTTAGCATAATTGATACTTTACTAGTTAATATCTATTCAGAGCGGTCTTCAAACTTTTGACGACGGCGTTGGCGACGGGGAGTTTGATTGGGTGTGTTTGTGGGAATTTCTTCTTGTCCTGGAATAATTTCTCCTTTAAATACCCAAACTTTAACGCCGAGAATACCGTAAATAGTCAAGGCAGTGCGATAAGCATAGTCAATATCGGCTCGGAGGGTGTGCAAAGGTACTCTTCCTTCTCTTACCCACTCAGTTCGAGCTATTTCTGCGCCGTTGAGACGACCACCAACCTGAATCTTAATTCCTTGTACTTCTGCTCTTTGCGCTCTTTGAATTGCTTGGCGAACAACTCTGCGGAAAGATACCCGTTTTTCTAGTTGCTGAGTAATGTATTCAGCAACTAGAGCAGCATCAGCATCAACACGAGATACTTCGATAACATTGATCCGGATTTGACGCTGATTACCAACTAGATCTTGTAACTCAGTCCGCAATTTTTCAATTCCACTACCACCACGACCTACAACCACCCCAGGTCTGGCTGTGTGAATTTCTAGGTCTATTTGGTCTGCTTTACGCTCGATTCTGACTTTGGCGATACCAGCGTTACTTAATTCCTTAACTACATATTGTCGAATCAAGTGGTCTTCTTGTAGTAATTCTGGATAGCGTTTGGGGTCAGCGTACCAACGAGACAAATGCTCTTTAGTAACACCTAGGCGAAATCCGATTGGATGTATCTTTTGTCCCACAAATATTTCCTCGTTGAAAGTAATGACAATGACAAATTTGATTGATGTTAGTTCTAAGGTGATTAGTCTGTTACATTCGGGGCAACAGCTACAGTTATATGACAAGTCGGCTTACGAATCTGGTATGCTCGCCCTTGCGCTCTTGGTCGATAACGTTTGAGAGTAGGTCCTCCATCGGCAAAAGCTTGACTAACAACGAGAGTAGTAGGATCGAGTCCCGCATTATGTTCTGCGTTGGCAACAGCAGAACGCAAGACTTTAAGGATTGGTTCACAAGCTTTGTAGGGCATAAATTCGAGAATAATCAAGGCTTCTCGATATTGACGACCGCGAATTTGATCTAATACTCGTCGTACCTTAGAAGGAGACATACGAATGTAGCGTGCAATCGCTTTTACTTCGTTGGTAGTATCTATTGTCATAGTTTTATCTAATAGTATTTTTTTTTATCGCCGAGCTCTTTTATCACTCTTGGAATGACCTTTAAAAGTACGAGTAGGAGCAAATTCTCCTAGTTTGTGTCCCACCATCTGCTCTGTAACAAACACGGGGATGTGCTGACGACCATTATGTACGGCGATGGTGTGTCCTACCATTTGAGGCAGAATTGTTGAAGCTCTTGACCAAGTTTTGATTACTTCTTTTTTATTATTGGCGTTTAGCTTCTCTATCTTAGTTAGAAGACTATCAGCAATAAACGGCCCTTTTTTGAGTGAACGACCCATAGTGTTTTCAGTGAATAGTAAACAGTAATTGAGTTAGTAGTTCGTAGGGTCAAGGCAGTGCCTTGACCTTACAGTTTTGGAGTTTGCTTTTAGCGACGACGACGAACAATCAATTTATCGCTTTGTTTTTTCTTCTTACGAGTTTTTAGACCCAAAGCTGGCTTACCCCAAGGAGTAACAGGACCACTTCTACCGATGGGGGCGCGTCCTTCACCACCTCCATGAGGGTGATCGCAGGGGTTCATTGCACTACCTCTCACTTGCGGTCTTCTGCCCAAATGTCTAGTTCTACCAGCTTTCCCTAGTTTTATGTTTCTGGCTTCTACGTTACCTACTTGTCCGATAGTGGCATAGCATTCTTTTCGTACCATGCGTACTTCTTTAGAAGGAAGACCAATAGTTACATAGTTTCCTTCTTTTGCCATAACTTTGGCAGCCGTACCAGCAGCCCGCACAATTTGACCACCTTTCCCTGCTTTGAGTTCTACATTGTGGACAGTTTCCCCCAGAGGAATCTTACTTAGAGGTAAAGCGTTACCTACTTCAATGGGAGATTCTGGACCTGAAATAATGGTTGTACCGACTTTGATACCTACAGGAGCTAAAATGTAGCGTTTCTCTCCGTCTTCGTACTGTACTAGAGCAATACGCGCATTTCGGTTAGGATCGTATTCGATCGCAATCACCTCAGCAGGAATATTAAGCTTATTGCGCTTAAAGTCAATCTGGCGATAGAGACGTTTATGTCCACCACCTCGACGACGACTGGTAATTACGCCACGATTATTACGTCCTTTGGCACTGTGTTTAAATTTAGTGAGGGATTTTTCTGGTTTACTTTTAGTAATGTCGGCAAAGTCGGAAACTGTCGCTTGCCTAGTCCCTGGGGTGTATGGTCGAAAAGAACGGATACCCATAGTTACTGATGAATTGCTGAATTTTGCGTTGTTAATAGGATAGGAAATAGGTTATTCTTCCTACCCTGAAAAGAAGTTAAATTATTAAACTTCTGGGAAGAGAGTGATTGAGTCTCCTTCTTTGAGGGTAACGATCGCTCTTTTGTATTGGGGTTTGTAACCAATAAATCTACCGACTCGACGCTTTTTGCGAGGCAGACGAAGGGTGTTTACTTTAGTAACAGTTACATCGAATAAACTTTCGATCGCTGCTCGGATTTCTGGTTTGGTTGCTTTGGGCAACACATCAAAAACGTACTTGTTTTCTTCGAGTTGGATAGTCGCTTTTTCGGTGACAATTGGTTTAAGTATTAAGTCTGCTAAATCGCGAGGGTTATACTTAGTCACTATATACCTCCTGTATTTTTGCCAAAGCTTCGTTGGTCATCACAATTTTGTTGGCGTGGAGCAAATCAAATACATTAAGGTTAGTCGCCTTAATTAACTTGACGGTACTTATGTTTCTGACGGAGAGATACACATTATCAGGAATATCATCGAAGATTAACAATACTTTCTCTGTAGTTTCTACTCCCCAACGTTCTAAAGCGGAGATAATCTCTTTAGTTTTAGGACGCTCTAGCTGTTCGGCAAAATTCTCGACGATAATAGTATCTTCATTCCGACTATTTAATGCTGTTCTTAGTGCCAAGCGTCTCTCTTTACGATTCATCTTGGTACTATAATCTCTGGGTTTGGGTCCAAAGATAACACCACCACCACGCCAGAGAGGAGAACGAATTGAACCAGCCCGCGCTCTACCTGTTCCTTTTTGTCGCCAAGGTTTGCGTCCACCACCACGAACTTCTGCTCTTGTTTTGCTGGATGCTGTACCCTGACGACCATTATTGAGTTGTCTAACTAAAGCACGATGAACAATATGTTCAGCATTTTCTTCTTTGGCTACTTTCAAGTCTAGGGTAGTCTCGCCGACATCTTCCCCTTGCCAATTTTTAACTACACAATTAACCATAATTTTTGTTGCTATGAATTGGTTGCCTTGTTCTTGATTTGACTCAAGTCAACACATCTATTTTTTACCAATAATTTTACTGGGAATAATATTGACTAAATTTCCTGGCTTACCAGGTAGTGCACCTTTAATCAAGAGGAGGTTTTGTTCTGCATCCACCTTAACTACCTCAAGCTTGCGGATAGTTATCTGTTTTCCTCCGTAGCGACCAGCCATCTTTTTACCTGGATAAACTCTTCCTGGAGTAGTACCAGCTCCTGTAGAACCTGGTAAACGATGGTTTTTAGAACCGTGGGTCATATTGCCTCGTCTGAAGTTATGCCGTTTCTGATAACCAGCAAAACCACGACCAATAGTTTTTCCACTGACATCAACAATTTCCCCTGGATTAAAAAGATCTGCTTTAATTGCTTGACCAAGTTCATAGTTAGCAGTGTCGTTTGTCCGATACTCTTTGAGATGGCGTAGAGGAGAAGCACCAGATCTACTCAAATGACCTAATTCTGGTTTAGTGATCGCTTTTTCTTTGACTTCTTCGTAGCCAATTTGGATAGAGTTATATCCGTCAGTTTCTTTAGTTTTAATTTGAGTGACAATACATGGTCCTGCTTGTACCACAGTGATGGGAATTGCAGCCCCCGTTTCACGATCGAATATCTGGGTCATGCCCAGTTTAGTGCCGAGAATACCTACAGACACAGAAATCAGCCCCTTTACTTGCTAAACAACATTGGTGAAGGTTGAGCTCAAATTAACGGCTCAAATTTACTAGCTGCTAAACGGCAAAAAAAACCATCTTGCCTTGAGGGAAAAAATTTTCTACTAATTCAAAGATTTTTTTCACCCTCAGCTTGTCGCTATGGACAAGATAGTTAGCAGCGATAAGTTTTTATGGTTTTTTTAAAGATATACAACCAGATTAATGGCTGAATCGCCTTAAATGCCTGGTTTTTTATTTATTAACCTCTATTTCTCAAGACTTAAGAAAGAATTTTCTCAGTATCTTTTGAGGAGGAATACCAGTTAGTAACAAATTTCTACTGTCGCAAGTTGCCATAATCTACTCAAAAAGGCAAAAGGCTAAGCTACATGACCAATTACTTGGTTTCAGCTTTTTCTTTGTCGTTTTTTTGAGCTCAACTAAGATGTGACAGTAGGTTTTTAGTCACAATCACACATTATAAGTTACATTGGCTTAATTTGACAAGCTATATTAAGCAATCCAGATAGAATATTTAGGAATAAGCGATCGGGCGAAGCCTGGCACTTCGCGGTCAGCTTCGCTGGCTCGGAACGAGACGCGCATTACTAGCTTACGCCAATTGCACAGTAATAATCCCTTCGCCGGATCGATCATTTTGGGAGGCAATGAGGGAAAGATTGCAGAAATTATTTGTGCATAGACAAAACTATTACTTTTCTGTGTTTATCTTATAATCAAGACAAAAGTTTTAGATTTTATACAGAAAAGATATGCCCTTAATTACCACTGGTAAATCGTTTATTCGTGCCTTAGAAAAAGAAGGTGCATTAGCTACATATATACCCTTAGAAGGAGGAGCAGAAGGACGCTATCAGAGACGTTTGCGAGCATCAGGTTACAACACCATCAATATAACAGCTAGAGGTTTAGGAGATCCCGTTGCTTATTTGACTAAAGTTCATGGTGTTCGTCCTCCTCATTTGGGTAAAAAAGATATTGGTCAAGATGCAGCCGTGGGTCAGAGATATTATGTACAACCCATCGCTAGCTATGAGTTAGAAAACCTACCTGCTAATTCTAAAGGTCTGGCTTTATGGATTATTGAGGGGCAAATCTTATCTACTCAAGAAATTGAATATCTGGTGAACTTACCCAAAATAGAACCCAAAATTAAAGTTGTTTTAGAGATGGGTGGTGAACGTTATTTCCGTTGGGAACCTTTGGCAAATACTTTAGCAGCAGCTTAGGATAGGGTTAGCCAGAAAAACAAATCAGATAAGCAAGGGAGGCAATATGCTAGAAAACCGCGATTATACGCTGATTATTGACAAAAGTGGTAGTATGACCCGCAAAGATCAAGCAGGTGGCAAAAGTCGTTGGCAGATGATGCAAGAGTCTACCCTTGCTTTGGCCAGTAAATGTGAAGAATTCGATCCTGATGGCATAACTATCTATACTTTTTCTGGTCGCTTTAGACGCTACGATAATGTAACTTCGGAAAAAGTAGAACAAATTTTCCGCGAAAATGAGCCTTCAGGCAGAACAGATTTAGCTGGAGTTTTGCAAGATGCTCTTAATGATTACTTTCAGAGGAAGGCATCAGGACAAACCAAAGCTAATGGCGATACTATTTTAGTCGTAACTGATGGAGAACCAGACGATCGCAAAGCTGTAATGCGAGCTATCGTAGAAGCATCTCGAAAAATGGATAAGGATGAAGAATTGGCAATTTCTTTTATCCAAGTAGGCAGTGACCCTGATGCAACTAAGTTTCTCAAACTTTTAGATGATGAATTGCAAGGTGCGGGAGCAAAGTTTGATATTGTTGATACGATTACAATGGATGATATGGAAGACTTTACTTTAACAGAGGTTTTAATGAATGCCATTGTTGATTAAAACTCTTGCGCTCATTTTGTCAAACCTTAGTTAAATAAGAGGTAAAAAACAGAAGGAAATGGTGTAATCAAATGAGTGAGATGGATAAATTACTAGCACAACTAAAAGCGGAATACGAACAGGAAAAACCATCATCAAAACCATCCTCATCAGCTACGCCATTGCCTCAAAAGTCTAAGCATAAGTTAGAAGATACCAGCAATCAACAACTAAATAGTTTATTGTCAGATTTGAAAGCAGAATTTACTGGAGAACAACCGCAAAAGCTAAATAAACCTCCACAAAAACCAGCAAAAACTATTTCTGCCACTCCATCTTCTAGTAATCGATCGACTCCTCTTGTTAATGACAATTTAATCAAAGATTTGCAAGCAGAATATCAGGCAAAAGAACAAGAAGAACAACAGCGCAGACAACAAGAACTGATCGAACAACAAAAGCGAGAACAAGCGAAAGCAAAAAGACGCAGAGAAGCTTTAAGACAAGAAGCGCAGGAATGGTTAAAAAACCTCAATCTTAATTCTGACGAAGGTTTATGGTTTGAAGAATTTTCTTACTCTTATGATTCTAAATTAGAAGCAGCGATCGATTATCTGCAAGCAATTCGAGAAACCCGTAGATTAGGATAATTGACATTAGGGGTTTGGCAATGCCAAACCCCTAATGATTGATATCTATCATATCTTATCCCTGCTCAACGAGAAGTACAATGCAACCCCAATTCAATTTTTTCCAACACTGGTATCCTCTTTCCCCTATTGAAGACCTCGATTCGCAAAGACCAACTCCTGTAACTATACTTGGACTACACTTAGTTATCTGGAAATCTCAATCTTCTGATAAATTTTGCGTATTTCTAGACCAATGTCCCCATCGTCTCGCGCCTTTGAGTGAAGGAAGAATAGACGAAGATACGGGGAATTTGATGTGCAGCTATCATGGTTGGCAATTTGATAAGCAGGGAGTTTGTACCCGTATCCCCCAAGCAGATGATCCAGATCTGATCGGCAAAAATAAATCTAATTTGTGTGCTACTGCTTTCCCATCCCGTCAAGAAAACGATTTACTCTGGTTTTGGGCCGATCCTCAATCTGTCGAACAAGCTGAAAAAACGCCGTTGCCTTTGTCTCCTCAAATAGATGCAAGTAAAGGTTTTGTTTGGTCTTCGATGGTGCGAGACTTAGAGTATGACTGGCAAATTTTAATAGAAAATGTTGCCGATCCTAGTCATGTCCCCTTTTCTCATCATGGGATCCAGGGCGATCGCCAAAAAGCAAGACCTATTCCACTCAAGATTTCTCAGTCAAGAGTTGATTTAATTGAAGCTACGACTGATGTACCTTTTAAAACTACCATTACTTTTGAACCTCCTTGCCGTTTAGAATATACGATCGCTTTTGGTAAGGAAAAACAAGTGGGACTTATTACTTACTGTATTCCCATTACCCCAGGTAAATCAAGAATTGTCGCTCAATTCTCCCGTAATTTCGCTCAAAGCCTTAATCGCTTTACACCTCGCTGGTGGGAACATATTAAAATTCGCAATCAAGTCCTTGATGGGGATATGATTCTTCTCCATCAGCAAGAATATTTACTGCAACAAAAACAAAAAAAAGAAAGTTGGAAAACTGCCTATCAATTACCTACTAGTGCAGATCGTTTAGTAATTGAATTTCGCCAATGGTTTGATAAATACTGTGAGGGAAAATTACCTTGGCAAGAAGTGGGACTGAGTGATCGGAAAACGCAAATTAATAATAACCGCAAGCAGATACTCGATCGCTATCATCAACATACTCAGCATTGTAGTAGCTGTCGCAGTGCTTTAAAAAATGGGCAACGTTTACAGATAATACTCTTAACTTACTTTATTTTGGCTGTTTCAGCAGTAGCATTGATGCCAGATGCAATACGATTCAAATTTGGTTTACCGTTGATAATTTTGGCACTTTTAGGTTTATTTGTTGCTGCCTGGCTCAGATTTTGGTTGCAGCCAAGATTCTATTTTGTGGATTATATCCATGCGGATAGGTAGATAGGGATAGGGTAGATAATTTTGGATTTATCATAGCTAAGTATGTGCATTTAACCAAGTTGCACTTATATTACAATAGAAAATCCCCAGTGAATTATTTATTGATTTTTGTAACTAGCAAGTTTATCTCTAACTTCTGGGTTATAAAGCCGTAAATAATTCCAATAATTACTAAAAACTCCTTCTACATAGTCTTTAGTTTCGGGAAAAGGAATTTGTTCAATGAATAAATCGGGGTCTTTGAGGCTAGATCTTTTCATCCAGAGAGAAACATTGCCTGTACCTGCATTGTAACTAGCGATCGCCAATAAAGAATTATGCTCGTATCTTTGGTGATTGTGAGCCAGATACCAAGTGCCAATTTTGATATTATCTTCTGGTTTAGTCAAAACATAATCTGGCAAATCTGTCTGTTGGGCAACCCATTTAGCTGTATTCGGTACAATCTGCATTAAACCCACTGCACCAGCCCAAGATCTAATTTTGGGGGCAAAACTAGATTCTTTTCGCATCACCGAAATTACCAATAAAGGATTTATTTCTTGCTGCTGAGAATTATGAATAATTGCTTGTTGGTAAGGGAAAGGAAACAATCCATACCAATAAACAGAGTTTTTTCTAAGTAATTGCCATTGTTCTCGATCTTGAGGGGCTTCTCGTTGAGCTAAATCCCAAATTTGTTGAGTTCCTGCTGAATTTTCTCCTAATCTAACTAATAATAAACCTTCGAGAAATTGTTCTTGAACAGTTAGACTCTGAGGGTCAACAATTTCTGACTGTAATATTGTCCAAGCATCTTGATATTGACCCAAGAGAAATAATTCTTTAAGTACCTCTGAACCTAAAGGTAGAGGAGAATTAGCAGAAGGAAACTCTAAAGATAAATCTAACTGACCGACATTAGTAAAATCCCCTACATCCCAACCCAAAGCCACAGCAGAACGCCAAGCATAATAAGATTGAGGAGAATGAGCAATGGTTTTCTCAAAAACAGCTTGAGCTTCTTCGTGTTTACCTAGTTGAGTTGCCCATTTTCCTGCCCAGAAAGTGGCTTTAGGTAAAATATTTATAGGGGAATTAATCTCTAGAATTGGTTGTATCTCTTGCCAAGCTTGGTTAACCTTACCTCCTTTAGCTAGTTTTTCTGCTATCTTCCAGCGATATTCAACTGTTGCTGTCGATCGAGGATAATCTTGCAATACTCTATTTCTGGCTTGATTAGCTAGTTCTGGTTGTCTGAGAGCATCGTGGATTACCGCTTTAGCCAAAAGAGCAGAAGGAGCGCGCTCGCTAAACTTCTCGATAACTAGATCGAGATAAATCAGAGCTTCTTTGCCTCCAGAAATACTAGCTAAATACTGTAAAGCCAAACCCGTTTCTCTGGCATCATGAAACTCGGCAATTAATTTTTGATACCATCTTCGGGCATCAGCAAGATTGCCATTAAGATGAAATCCTCTGGCTGTCCGATAGAGATTACGGGGTGTTAGAGGAGTAAAACGATAAGCATCAGCAGCTTTACGATGTTCTCCCGATCGCCAATAACCGTGAGCGATCGCCTCCCAGTCTTCTGGTTTTAATTCTGCGGGAAATTCTAGTACCAAACGGTCTCTAATCGGGTTAAGGTCATTATCTTGACTGTATTTAGCTAACCAAAGCAATAATTCAAAATTATCAGGCTGATGGGGTAAAAGTTGGCGTGCTAGTCTTTGATTGAGGGGATGATGAGGAAATTTGCTCGATAACTCAGAAAATAAGTCGGCTTGAGATGGAGATGAAAGAAAAGAAGCATTAACCACTAAAGGAGAATCTGGATATTGCTTAATTAACTTTTGAGCAACTTTTTGAGCTTCAGCTTGCTGATTACTTTGTTGATAAGCTTGAGCCGTTTTCAACAGAATCTGGGGAGCAAGTAACGGGTATTTTTTTTCTAACCTCTGTAAATACTCTAAAGCAGCTTGTCCCTTATTTTGTCTCAGTAAATCTACAGCCAAAAGATAACGAGCGCGATAACTATCGGGGGAATTTTTTTGAG
This sequence comes from Xenococcaceae cyanobacterium MO_188.B29, assembly GCA_030065155.1. Classification (GTDB taxonomy): domain Bacteria; phylum Cyanobacteriota; class Cyanobacteriia; order Cyanobacteriales; family Xenococcaceae; genus JASJDJ01. The sequence continues at coordinate 29,872 of JASJDI010000007.1, read as the reverse complement.
CAGTGATTATTGCTTGTAGTTGGGTTGCTCTTTGGGCGGGCGATCGTGAGATCAGAGGCAAGATAGCTGAGGGTTGTTCTTCTTCTTGGCGATGAGTAAATAGAGGATTATCTAAGATTCTTTGGCTTAATTCTTGTCCTTGGGGAGTAAATTTGACTATAGCGATACCAGCTATAGCTACTGATATTAGTCCTGAACTTAGCGCGAACCAAACTTGCTTATTTGTTCTTTTCTCTTCTTGCTTAGGCGGTAGTTTGAATTTTAACATCGCTAGTATTAAGTAATATTACCAAAATAGATTCCAAGGATTAAGACTAGGTAATAAAAGTAATTACGTTCAGCTACTTAACTAATTAATTTGGTAACAGTAAACACTTACCACTGATAGATGATCAATGTTAACTGATAAGTGAAATGGAACTAAGCCGAATTTTCCTCCGTCTTTGCTCATGAACAATACATTAACAATATCCTATGTTTTCTCTTAAATACTTTAAACCAGCTACTTCTCTAATTACTGTTCTAACTATTAGTGCTGCTGTTATTGCCCCTATGGTTAATTTAGCTCCTGCTTCTGCTCAACTTTTTCCCTCTGATAGCAGAACAGATAGAAGAACAGATAGATATGATCGAGACCGTAACTATTCTCGCGCTGTTATTCCTGCAGGAGTAGAAATTCCAGTAGAGTTTGAAAAAGATAAGATTTTGGTTACTCAAGGTGAAACTGTACCTGTTACTTTGACTGTAGCAGCTAACATTAGAGACCGTTATCGTAATACTCTCATTCCCTATGGCAGTGAAATTTCGGGACAAATTGAACCAGCAGGCGCAGGGGCTCGCTTTGTGGCGGAGGAATTAACTCTTCCTAATGGTAGAACTCAGTTTATCAATGCTGATTCTAGAATAGTTACTCGCACCGAAACCATTAAAAAAGGATCGGATACAGGAGACATTTTAACTGGGGCTGCTATTGGTGGTGTTGCTGCAGTAGTTTTAGGAGATATTTTTGGTGATATCAATATTGAAGAAGTTGTTGGTGGCGCAGGACTTGGTGCTTTAGGTGGGCTGTTGCTAGGAGGCGGTAAGGAAGTAGAGTTAATTTCCATCGACCCCGAAAGAGATTTAGACCTAACTCTACAATCCGATTTGGCTTTGCGGTAGAGAACTCAAGAATTACTTAACTAATTCTTAATAGTTAAATTGCTCTACTTTTCATCTATCAATCACTCGGATATTTGAAAAATAAATGTTACCAAATCTCCTTTTCCTAAAGCAATTCGATCGCCCGTACGTAATCGATGGCGATTACCTACCAGCAAAGGAATGTGATTGATGTAAGTCCCATTAGAACTGCCAACATCTTCAATAAAGTAAGCATCTCCTTCTACTCGAATATCAGCATGAATACGAGAGACAACATCTGAGTTGGCAAAACCTGAAACATCAATATCTGGAGGAATTTGGCTATTAGGTTTGCCAATATGAATTACTGCTAAACTAGGCGGAATTTCGATAATATTATTGGTCTGAACGTGTAAAAGTTTGGCAGTCTGTAATTGTAGCTGAGTAGCTGAACTTATTCCAGGCATGGAAGGGGTAAATGGTTGTGGCTGGGCAACTTTCTTGGTTTCTAGGGAAGGAATAGAGAATGGTACTTCTATTTCTTCCTGGTTAACTAACTCCTGTGGCTTTTCTGGTAATGATGGTGTGGAAGAATTTATTTCTTCTGCTGATTCATTTTGGACTGAATCGGAGAAGGTTAAGCTTTCCATAGAGTTAACCAAATCTAATAATTCTTCTGATTCGGATAACTCTGGTATCTCTTCTAAGTCTTGTTCAGATTCTTCAACATCCCAAGGATTGTGAACCACAAATTCAGATGGTTCTGGCTCTTTTTCCTCTATATCTTCTTCTTGTATATCTTCTTCTTGCCAGGGCATTTTTTCCTGGGGTTTAGTCATCGGGTTATCTTCATCCCAAGGACTTTGAAGACTAGAAGATAGAGTTTCTTGAGCTACAGGTGGCAATGTCTCTGTTGCTTCTGTGTAAGTAAGTTCTGGATATACTTCTAAGTTGTCATCCAAGTTATCAGCCATGTCCATTACAGGCTCGAGCATTTCTACCTGTAAGTTAAAGCCACATTGACCACAGAAAGTAGCGTCAGTTTGTACAGATGCACCACAGTTGGGACAATTAGTTGTTTGCGGTAAAGGTGTATAACAATTTTCGCATTGTGTAGAACCATCGGGATTTTGATGATTGCAATTTGGACATATAATCATAGTATTTTAAGTAAATATTCCTTGCTACCTAGCTTTCCCAAATAAAAAGCTAAAAAGAATTATTTAGCTTTTTTTTCTTAGTTTCAAGTTAACTTGATATCTGCTCTTTAATTTCTACACCAGCAGCAGAATCTAATAACCACCAAAGTTCTCCTTGGGGTTGAATTAGGCGAGATGGATAATTTTGCTCATCTGCTTCAGTTGCAAAAACTTGTTTGAGAGCAGGACGTTTATTTTCTCCGGCAACTACAAAGATAACGCAGCGAGCATGATTAATGAGAGGAACGGTAAAGGTTAAACGAGGTTGTCCATCTTTATTGCCAACCGTCACCCAACTATCTTGGACTGCTAGAGCTTCTGTATAAGGAAATAGAGAAGCTGTATGTCCATCATCTCCCATACCCAACAAAATCAGATCAAAAATAGGAAAATCAGCTTCAGAAATCTTAAAATATTGACGCAGTTCTTGTTCGTGGTTTTGGGCATCTAGTTGGGGATTTTTGGCTGCTGTCGGCATAGGATGGATATTAGTTGCGGGGATATCAACTTTTTCTAACCAAGCTTGACGAGCCATTTTTTGATTACTATCTGGATGATCTGGAGCTACATATCGTTCATCACCCCAAAATACTTGAATTTGTTGCCAAGGTAAAGATTGATTGACCAAGGCTTCATAGATTGGCTTGGGAGTATTTCCCCCAGCAAGAGCAATAGTACATTGTCCTCTTTGTTCGATCGCTGTGTTGATTTTTGTTAATAATAATTCAAGGGATCTTTGGGTTAAAGCTAATTTATCTGGAAGAATTTCAACAAATTTTTTCATTGCTGGAGTAATAGATATACCATTTTGTAGATTCTAAAAGCAAAAAACTCTAATTACTCAAAACTTAAGCATATATTCGTCAGTAATTAGACGAGTTAACACGAGCAAGTTAAACTGATCAAAAAACTAATCAAACTGGATTTATATTTTTAATTTGAATTGGTGTTTTTAGATCATCTCCAAAATATACAGACATAAAATTCAAGGAAAAGTAATGAATACTTCAGCAATGTCTCCCTTTACCTCTTTATCTCTCAAGTTAATCGGTGTAATTTTAATACTTTCTTCTCTTTTAGACTATATTACCTTGGCAATTCCCTTTGAACCTCTGAGGGCAGAGTGGCAAATTAGTTTTACTGGTCAAGTTGTCGATCGAGGTATTGTTCCTATGGTAGGAATCGCTTTTCTACTTGTCAGCTATTGGATTGAAACCAGTGCTGGTAGTAACAATAAAAAACCTACTTTTGATGTAAGATTGCCGGTATTTATTCTTGCCAGTTTGATGGGATTAATTTTTCTGCTCTTAGTACCTCTCCATATTAATAATTTACGAGAAGCTCAATCTAGTGCTCTTAGTCAAATTAATCAGGGTGCGGGGGAAGCAGAAAACAGAATCAAGACTCAATTCGATCAGCTAAATGTTCTTTCTCAAGACCCCCAGCGTCTGCAACAACTAAATAACCGTATCCAAGAAATTGATACTGCCATTAATAGTGGTCAAGTTCAAGGACAAAGACTTAATCCAGAACAGTTACAAAATTTAAACCAAACTAAACAACAATTACAAAATTTCCGCGAACTTGCTCAAAATCCAGAAGCTTTAGAAGCAAGATTAACGGAACTACAAACTCAACTTAGAGACCAGAAAACAGAAAGAGAAAATAGAGCCAAAACAGAAGCTTTAAAGCAAGGCATCCGCACTGGATTAAGTAGCTTAATGCTCGCAGTTGGATATATTGCCATTGGTTGGCTTGGTCTGAAAAAAATGGGTAAACCTCCTGTTAGTAATAAAAAAGCTGCTGTTCGATAGGAAAAAAGCTGGTAATTATTTTTTTTCCTTCAAGGCAAGGGGCAGAAAATTTGCATCTACTCTTCTTCTGCCCATTTTTTGACTTGGTTTAATGGTACTTTGAACAAATTAAAGATAACTTATCGATCGCCATGGAGATTTTTGGATCGAGCATGTGACAAGTTTTTTGGTGATACTAAACACTATACTAAGTATCAGGCAGAATAATTAATTTCAGATTCATTTAGAATGGAGAGTCTGCGCTCTGTGCTTCAACGCTTTAAGCAGGATTTAAAGAACGACCTTATTGCGGGTCTTCTAGTAGTTATTCCCTTAGCTACTACTATTTGGCTATCTATTACTATTGCCAGATGGGTGATTGATTTTCTTACTCGCATACCCAAACAACTCAACCCCTTTGATGGTTTTGACCCATTTTTAACCAATCTTCTTAATTTTTTGGTTGGGTTAGCCGTGCCTCTATCATGTATTTTGATTATTGGTTTGATGGCGCGGAACATTGTAGGACGATGGCTACTAGATTTTGGCGAACAGTTTTTACAAGCGATTCCTCTAGCTGGCTCTGTTTACAAAACTCTCAAACAAATATTAGAAACTCTCTTAAGAGACTCTAAAAAGAAGTTTCGTCGTGTAGTAATGCTGGAATATCCTCGAAGAGGAGTTTGGACATTAGGATTTGTGACGGGAAAAGCAAGCGATCATTTACAATCTCATCTTTCTCAACAAATGCTTAGTATTTTTATTCCTACTACACCTAACCCTACTTCTGGTTGGTACGCAATTGTACCTGAAGCAGAAGTCATTGATTTATCTATTTCGATCGAAGATGCTTTCAAAATACTAATTTCTGGAGGGATTGTTAGCCCTGAAAACTCTAGAGTTATTCCTCTTTCCACCGCCAAAAAATCTCATAACCAAATACCAATAGAAACTTCTCTAGGCGAGATAAAATCTTCTATATCTTCTCTAGAAGAAGAAAATATCAACTAGATTCTTCTCCATATCCCCACAAGGGTAGGTTTTTAACAAATTGTCTTAATTTAAGGCTCAAGTCTAAAAAGTAAGCCCTTGTCATTGACTTATTTACTAACTTTCTCCCATGTCACGTAAACAACCCCGAACTATCGCCCGCGAGTTGGCACTATTAAGTCTTAGCCAAATTAAAGTCGGTAGTTCAGAACAATTAGAAAAGCAAGATTTGGATGGTTTAGTCTTAGCAGCCATTAGAACTTTAACCACAGAAACCAAAGATATCCTGGAAACGGCAGCAGCAGAAGTAAAGCGAGGTAGCGATCGCTTATTGAAAACAGAAACCCATGCCAATAACCTTAACAGTGCCAAAGCTATGGTGGAGGATGCCATAGAATTAACACAAACAGCGATTAATCGTCTGGGAGTAGCGGTAGAACTCCCAGAATTTATTCAGATAGCCAATAGCTATGAAGTAAGAGAATATGCCCTAGAAATTATTGGTACTGTTTACCGCAGACGCAAAGAAATTGAGCAACACATTGAAGAATCTATGGTGGCATGGCAACTAAATCGTTTACCTCAAATCGATCGTTATATTCTCAGTATTGCAGTAGCAGAAATTTTATTTTTGGAAACTCCCCTTAAAGTGGCAATTAATGAAGCGGTAAAATTAGCTAAACTTTACTCTGATGAGGAAGGACATCGTTTTATTAATGGGGTATTAAGAAGAGTAAGTGATCGCTTAGATAAGTCCAAGTTGAAGATTTAAAGTAAATCATTAGAAGTAGAAGGTGATAGATAAGCTGTTGTGTATTTAAACTGGGTATTAGTAATTTCCTTCTACTGTTCTGTCAAGTAATTAATGATAGGTAAAACTATTGAAATTCTCTTCCTTGTCTCCTTATCTCCCTTGTCTTTCTTGTCTTGCCTCAACCCATCAATTCAAAATTGACCGAGAGGGATGGCGAGGTCTCCTCGCCATATCCAATCGAGGTGTTGACAGACTACTACCCTCTTCCTTTCTCTAGCGTTCCTTGGCGGACGTTTCGTCGGCAGGTTTGTTCGCCTCCCTCCTGCCATTTTCAACAACCAAATTTAAAAGCGTGACAGCTTAGCACCCAACCCCAAAAAATTGAATCGTTAAGGCTGATTAATAAATTGGTAAAGCTTGTTTATAGTATTGGAGATTTACTAACTTTTTGATTAGATAGAAATAGTGAATCTTGACAATTTTTTTCTCAATATTGTTACTATAATTCATAAGTTTTATAGTTGCCACATCGGCGACAAATTCAGTATAAATATTGAAATTAAATATAATTAATTTTTGTTTTAAATCACCACATTTTTTTTAAGTAAAAATTCATATTTTTTTGCTAAAAAAGTTTTTTTTTTCCGTAAAAACAACCAAATTTATCCGTGAACACAACTATTTTTTGCTTTTAACGGTTGAGGGTAGATGTTATTGCAGAGTATAACAGCAAGGTATTAGTAAAACTTGCAAGCAATTAAGTCACCGTTACTCCGCCCTTCGGTTTCAACATCGGAAAGTGTTCCCTTGCGCCTTTCGGGGACGTAGGGTCTTTCCTCAGTTTGCTCAAGCGGTGTTATCCTGGCGATATTTCCTCGCCAGGGTCGCACCAAGAGAGTTGGGAAACTTGCCTACTGCAACTGTTTCACCGTAAGACAACGGAGCGAAGGTCGACGTTCTCTTGCGCCTTTCGTCGGCGCGTTGAGTTAGTGCGGTCTTGGGCGGGGCTTTCCCCCATGAGGAGGCACGGACTCGGAGCTTGCATCCGAGTAGTGAGTGCCGTCAACTAACGAACCCAAAGGGAATTCGACCTGGTGCGGTGACTGGTGTTCCCCAGTCAAAAATTACCGCAACCGATTTATGCGTATATTAACTATTACTTGCTGTACTTTGGTCTTTGTACCAATGTCAGGATTAAGTGTATTGGCAAATTCTATTTCTGAAGACAGTAATAAATCAGTTTCTTGGACTACTGATGCTGCTTCTTTGACTACTTTAGTTGCTCAAAATAATCCAGAATTACCTAAAACTAAACAAACAGAAGTTAGTAGCTCTTGGTCTGAATCTGATTCCGTAGATACAGATAAAGTTCGTAATGTACTACAAGAACTAGAACAAGTTGGTAATCTCAATTTTCGTCCCAACCAAGGCGCGCCAGGAATAACTATTGCTAGTCCCTACGGTTTTGGTGGAGATGGAGGAAGATTTTTTGTTGGTGCTGGCTATGCTTCAGATACCAGATTTCGCTCTCTTGATAGTGATGGTGGTATGGTTTTTGGGGCTGCTTTAGGCAACTCCCGTAAAGCTGTAGGTCTAGAATTAAGCTATACCATGGCTAGTTTTGGTAATAATCGAGATTTTGGTACTGGTGGTTTCAACGCCAAAGTACATCGCATGATTGGCAACGATGCTTCAGTAGCATTAGGGTTCAATGGTTTCCTTAATCTGGGCGATGATAATGATTTTGAAGACTCAATTTATGGAGTTGCTACCAAAATTTTTCGTACACGGGAGAATCTTAACTCTGCTTTTAGTCGAGTTGCTGTATCTGTGGGGTTAGGCAATGGACAATATCGTACTCTTGAAGCAATTGAAGACGACGAAGACCAGATCAATGTGTTTGGTAGTTTAGCCTTTCGTCTTGGTCAACCCGTAAGTTTAATAACTGAATGGACTGGGCAAGATTTAGCTTTAGGATTATCTGTTGCTCCTTTTAAAAATATTCCCTTAACCATTACTCCAGCATTACGAGATGTTGTTGGTGGTGATGATAGTCTTCATTTCGCCTTGGGAATTGGATTGGGATTCCCATTTTAATTATTATAATTTTGGAGAATAATTGTGTTCACAAAAAAACAGCTTTTGATTGGTATTGGTTTAACGGTTATGGGTAATGCCATCATGGTTACTGCTGCTAATGCAGATGATATATCAACCACATCTCTACAGGGATCTAATTTTGTGGGACCTAGTGGTGCATCAAGCTATTCTTTAGGAGGGATTATTGCAGGGGAAGGACTTGCTGGAGGTATTTCTATTCCTCCCTCTATGACTCTTCCTAGTACTGCTGCTACTGGAGGAAATCCTGGTGGTTCTAGTAGTGGTATTGCTGGCGATACAAATCCTTCTAATCCTTCTGATACTTCTAATGCCAGTTCTGGTAGCAGTACTAATGGAACAATTACCGTTGCTGATATTGCTCAGTATTTTGCTGCTAGTATCGATCGATCTTTGGATGGAGGAGATACTTTCAACGTAGCACAAAAGCCTATACGCATTGTGAGAAGAAGAAGCAGTGCCAGTTGTCCGAATCCTTCCATTGCTCGCCCTTCGGAATCATTAGATGATCTTTTAAGCCAATCTGAGGAGTTTCTAGAGGAAGTAAATAAACTAAAGCCAGAAAATAGTGTTTGGTAAAAGGAGAAATTCAATGAAGCTAAAAAATTTAGGTATTGCATTAGCAACAACTGGGTGTTTGTTGAGTGTAAGTCAAACTACTCATGCTCAATCTGCATTACGGAATGATGGCATTCAGTTTACCCAAGACACTATTGTTGAGTTTGAATTTATCGAATCTCATGGAGCTTATCAATCAGCTTTTGGTGTGGTTGATTTGGATTCTTGTCAAAGTAGCTATGGTAACGTCGATTTAAGCACTTGTGAAAGAATTCCTTTACTAGTAGAAGAAAAAGCCTCAGACTTCCCTGAAAGTGTGGTTCGTCGCTCTACCTACGAAGACAACGAAAATCAAACTCAGGATTTTTTGGGAACTCCTGGTAATGCTGTTCCTCATCCCATGGCTGAGTTTATGTTCAAGGCAGGGAAACGCTATGCTTTTTATTTAGAATCTTCTTTCAATGGCGTACCTGCGGGAATAAAGTATTCTAGTGCTATATATAATCCTCGCGATAGTCAACAAGCTATTTTTGTCGATAACTTGACTCCTGATATTTTACAAGCAAGACGCAGAAATACTCCTGATATTAACCTCGATCCTCAACTCGAACAAGAGTTGGGTCAATTAGTTAATGGTGGTATTGTAATTCGCTGGGATGATACTGGTTCTGTATTAGTTCCTCAAGCTAAACAAGATACTGACTTTGATGATTTTATTATTGGGGTTGGTGGCGAATTGGATTGCTATTAACAGAGAATTCGAGATTTTAGTATTTAGGAGATGGTTAATTTGCTCCAGTGAGAAAAATATCCAATTTTACTACCAATTGCAGTTAAAGAATATTAGGACAAGAAATCTATTTAGCACCTAGTAGCTTGTCTATCGTCTAATTGTGATATTACAACTGGCAACTGCACTTACACTAGGAATCGTTGCACCATCAGCTTGCATCTGCATTAAAATTGATTGTGGTAAGTGGGTTGTCTCTAAATTATCCTTTACTAAAGAGACACTTCCTTTTCCTGGAGTAGGGTTACTTAACTTCCACTTAAAAGTTTTGAGAACATCCCATGTTGCTTTTTTAGTTTGATGGTCAAAAGACTTAACACCAACTAAATGAGTAACGAATTCAATAGATTCTTCTTTTTTTAGTCTATAGTCTGCTGGTGAATCTTCAAAGACGAGTTCAAACTCTTTAGTAATTTTGGGGTTGCGATAGTGATGTCGAAAACGACAGCGATCGCAGTTAACAATATCCCAGTAAAAAGGGAATTCGTCTGCTCCCTCATAATAGTATCCTCCTTGGGGTGGATCGTTGTAAGGTGTGGATACAAGTTGACCGGACTTATCAGCTATACCATGGGGGTCTTCTTCAACATAACTAACCCAGTTGAAGTGATCGTAACCCATCATAGATGCTAACTTCTCTAATTTTATTTTTCCTCCTAGAGCTTTTTGTGGTGAAAATGTGGCAACAATTCTAGAACCTTTTGTTTCAAGAGTTATTGCTTCTTCGTAGTTAAAAGAAGTGGGATTTTTTTGATAATTATCTAAACTTTTATTGGGACTAATCTCGGTTGCTGAATTCAAGCACTCTTGGTTGTTAATGTTTTTGGTTGCTGATAGTAGAGGTTCTGCGGTGAAGGAAATACCCAATAAATTAAGGGTGGCTACTAAAGAAAGAGTTGCTTTGGTGAATTTCATAGTCAAATCTACTAACAATCAAATTTTAAAACTGCTTCCATAGAACGATCATGGGTAAATCAACTAAGTGATTGTTCTGTTCTCGTTAAATATATTATGACTAGTAATATTACTTAAGTCATTACCCAGAGTTAAACTTCATTGTATTCATACACAAGCAAAATTTTCCATGAAGATAAGATAAATAGTACAGATGAGACTTATTTTTGTACGAAAATTCATCGAGTTGTGTTAGGTAATGGTTAATAGGTAAGTAATTGGAAAATTTATCCATTGTAAAAGATCTGTAAGTATTGCAATGGATATCATATTTCTTACCTAAACCATTAATTCTCTTAGATTTAAAACTAATAACCAATAGCTAAAAATAAATATTTGGGCAAACTAAAAATAACTTTTGCTCATATTTTTATTGCCTTTCAATCTTTACTAATATTTTTATTGCTAAATATGAAGACGCAAACAATACTGATATCTCTTAGGTAATTTGGGGAATGATATATAAGGATTGCTTAAACTATCAGTTAAATTAATTAGGTAATTATAGAAGTGTTTAGACTATCTAACTTATGGTTGACCAAAGCTAAAAATGTTTTCTTGGTAAATACTTTTGAACAGTACGTAAAAACCAATCATTGTCAAGAAAATAAGCGGATTAAAATAATTACTCAGTTTTATCCTCCTGACTTTGCAGCAACTGGTCAATTAATTCAAGAATTATCAGCACAATTCAGTACCCAAGGAATAGAAGTAAGCATCTTTACTGGACAGCCAGGATATGCTTTTACTAACTCTCAAGCACCAGTAAAAGAACAAGTAGATAATGTAAATATAAGGCGATCGCGGGTTACTAAATTGTGGTCAAAACGTATTCGTGGCAAAGCTTTGAATGGAGTAATTTTCTGTATTCGTGCAGGATTACATATATGTCGTCATCGAGACAAAAATACTGTTTTATTATTAACAACTGCACCTCCATTCTTATCAATCTTAGGCTATTTTGCTAATCTCTGTTTTGATTTACCCTATGTTTGTTTAATCTATGATTTATATCCTGATGCAGCTACAGAATTGAAAGTAATTTCTCCGCAACATCCTGTAACAAAACTATGGGACAAAATTAACAATTTAGTTTGGCAAAAAGCACAGGGAATCATTGTTCTTAGCTCAACTATGAAAGAGAGAATTATTGCTAAACATCCTCAAGTAACTGATAAAATTTCTGTTATTCATAATTGGGCAAATTCTGAGTGGATTAAACCTATGTCTAAACAAGAAAATTGGTTTGCTCAACAATATGGAATTAATAAAAAGTTCACTGTCTTGTATTCAGGAAATTTAGGTCGTTGTCATGATGTGGAAACAATTTTAGCAACGATTAAACTATTAAAAGATGATCCTATTCAGTTTGTCTTTATTGGTGCAGGAGCCAAACAACAAGTTTGTATTGAAACTGTAAAGAGTCTTGGTTTGCAAAATTGTCTCTTTTTACCTTATCAAGATAGAGAAAATCTACCCTATTCTCTCACTGCCTGTGATCTAGCGTTTGTGAGTATCGCTCCTGGTTTAGAAGGCATAGTGGCACCTAGTAAACTATATGGCATCATGGCAGCAGGAAGAGCGATCGCTGCTATCTGTGATTCTCAATCTTACCTTCGTAATCTTATTGCTAATGCAGCTTGTGGTGCTTGTTTTGAGCACAACGATAGTAAGGGTTTGGCTGATTTTATTCGTTCTGTAGCTGCCAATCCTGCTTTGACTATAGCTATGGGACAAGCAGGACGTAAATACTTAGAAGAGCATTTTACTCCAGAAATTATTGCCGAGCAATACAAAGAGGTTTTACAGTCAGAACAAGATAATATCTCTGTACAAATTAATTCTTCTCTGAGGAGTTCAGGAGTTCAGAAGTTCAGGAGTTCAGAACTATAGTAATTAAGTATCTAGACAGAATTAACTATCTAAACAAGTTTTACCTATTATCTAGAACTTGCTGAATAAACGTGTAAGGTAAATCAGATTAAGAATTTTGTCGCCTTTTTTGCTTAAACAAGTGCAAGGTTATAATTTCTAGAAGCCCACAACCATTGCTTTAAATTTCTACCCAATACCTAAAACCTAATACCTAACACCTCTCACAACCGAGAATTATGACTTTTTCAGCAAACCCTATCTAGGCTTAACCAGTAAATTTGATTGGGTTCAAGTACTTATTTGGCTAATTCTGCTTCAATTGCTTGAATTAATTGGGGAGAATCTGGGGTGACGCTACTAGTAAATCTAGCAACTATTTCACCTTGTTTATTGATGAGAAATTTTTCAAAATTCCAGGCTATATCTCCTTGGGGATCGACACTGTTAGTTAGTTTTTGATAGAGGGGATGTTGTTGACTGCCCTTAGCATGAAGTTTATCAAATAGATCGAAAGTAACACCGTATCTAGTTTCACAAAATTTGGCAATTTCCTCGTTAGTGCCTGGCTCTTGTGCGCCGTAATCGTTGCAGGGAAAACCTAAAACTCTTAAACCACGATCGCTATATTGCTGGTTTAATTGTTCTAAGCCTTTATATTGGGAAGTGTATCCACAATAAGAAGCTACATTAACAATTAACAATACTTTACCTGCGTATTCAGATAATTGTTTATCGTCACCATTAATAGTTTTGACGGTAATATCGGAGATAGTGTTACTCATGCAATTAGTTACTCAGTTCTCGATCAGATTGGTTCCCTATGGATTTTACAATATCATCACAACCCAAGCGAATAGTTTTTGATGATTTATCTGTCAGAGTTTACGCAGAAGAAAGAGACTTAGCACAAGATGCTGCTAAACTTGCCCAAAATTATTTGCAATCTCTTCTACAACAACAAGAAATAGCTAGAGTTGTCCTAGCTACAGGCAATTCACAAATTAAATTTTTAGAGGCTATTACTACTTCTCAAGAATTAGACTGGTCTAGAATTACTTTTTTTCATTTAGACGAATACCTAGGAATTACAGCAGATCATCCTGCTAGTTTTCGTTATTATCTTCAACAAAAAGTAGAGCAAAAAATTCCTTTACGAGAATTTCATTACCTTCAAGGAGATGCACTTCAACCCATAGAAGAATGTCGCCGTTATAGTCAATTATTACAACAAAAAGCGATCGATCTTTGTCTTTTAGGTCTCGGAGATAATGGACACCTAGCTTTTAATGAACCGACTGTAGCAGATTTTGCTGATTCTGAGCTAGTCAAAATTGTCAAATTAGAACCAATAACTCGTCAACAGCAAGTATACAGTAATTCTTTTGCTAATTTAGCCAATGTACCTCAGTACGCCTATACTCTGACTGTTCCTGCAATTTGCTCAGCCAAACAGATTTTTTGTTTAGCATCAGGAGAACACAAAGCAGAAGTAGTTAGTAACATGTTACAAGGCTCGATAACTACCGATTATCCCGCTTCTATTTTAAGAAAGCAAAAACAAGCTACCTTATTTCTCGATCAAAATTCAGCTAGTTTAATTTAAAAGACAGAGGATCGGGTTTACCAATGGCATAACCTTGGGCATAATCTATACCTAATTGGCGTAATTTATCGATAATTAGTTCATTTTCGACAAATTTGGCAATAGTTTGCATATTCATTCCGTGACCAATCCGATTAAAACAGTCTAATGTAGCACTAGCAACTGGATCATTAAGAATATTCTGAATCAGATTGCCATCTATCTTCAAGAAATTGACAGGTAAATTTTTGAGATAGGTTATTGACTTTCCGCTACCAAAATCATCAAGAGCAGCAAGGCAACCTAATTGTTGTAAGTCCTGAATAAACTCAGTAACTTTAGTCAGATTAGAGATAGCAATAGTTTCGGGAATTTCAAAACAGATATTACGAGGAGAAATAGAATAGAGGGTAAATTGCTCTTGTAAAAAACTCAAAAAGCGATCGCTGAAAATAGTAGCCCCAGAAAGGTTGATAGTATAGATAATGTTAGAATTCTTACTATCTACTTCTAATCCTTGCCCTGTTTGCTCTTGACAATATTGGCTATATTTAGCCAAGAAAGTAGCAATCACCCAACGGTCAATTGCTGACATCAGATTATAGTGTTCAGCAGCAGGAATAAATGCCATTGGTGGAACTAAATTGTCTTCTTCATCTAGAAGTCGCAATAAAATCTCGTAGTGTTCTTTGGTATTATCTTCCTTTAAAGAAGTAATTTTTTGAGCATAAAGACAAAAACGATCTTCCTTGAGGGCTAGAGTTATGCGAGAAATCCATTGTTTTTCTCCTCTTCGCTGTACATGGCTTTTACCTAACAAAAAAAGCAGCAAACTGCGAAGCTTATCTCTATCTCGATCGCCCTTCGTTGTTCTCATTGCTCAAACCTACTCTACATCAAAAGAGAGAGGTTTTGGCTTATCAATCCCATAACCCTGGGCATAATCCACACCCAATTTGCGCAATTTTTGGATAATAGGTTCATTTTCGACAAATTCAGCAATAGTCTGCATATTCATCACATGACCAATCCGATTAAAGCAGTCTACTGTAGCATGGTCTACGGGATCATCAAGAATATTTTTGACAAAACTACCGTCTATCTTCAAAAAATCTACAGGTAAATTTTTTAGATAAGCTAAAGAACTCATCCCACTACCAAAGTCATCCAGAGCAAAAAGACAGCCTAATTGTTTTAATTCATCGATAAACTCAGCAGCTTTAGCCAGATTAGCGATGGCACTAGTTTCGGTGATTTCAAAACAGATAGTACTAGGAGAAATAGGATAAAGAGTAAATTGCTCTTTTAAAAAATCAAAAAAGGAATCGCTATTAATACTAGCTCCTGAAAGATTAATCGTATAAATCTTCTCCTCAGGAAAATTAGCTGATTTTAAGTTGTTAGTAGTTTGATTTTTACGTTGGCAATAGTTGTTATAGGCAGAAAAAAAAGTAGAAATTACCCAACGATCGATCGCTGGCATAAGATTGTAATTTTCCGCAGCAGGAATAAACGCCATTGGCGGTACTAATTTTCCGTCTTTATCTAAGAGACGCAACAAAATTTCATAGTGTTCTCTACTGTCATTTTCTTTTAAAGAAATAATTTTTTGACAATAGAGACAAAAACGATCCTCTTCTAAAGCACGATTTATATGAGCAACCCATTGTCTTTCTTTTCTTTGTCTGGTTAATTCGCGATCGTTGTGGCGGTAGACAAAAACTCGATTACGTCCTTTTTCTTTGGCAGCGTAGCAAGCAGCATCTGCTGCACTCAAAACGCTACTAAAATTCTGACTATTTTGATCTATAGAAACTAAACCAATGCTAGCACTAAGAGTAAAAACTTTATCTTCCCAGGAAAAGCGAAATTCTTGAATTAAAGTTCTAATGGTATTAGCGATAGTCTCTGCTTGCTCGAGAGAACATTGTTTCAGTAGTAAACCGAATTCATCTCCTCCAAGACGAGCTAAAACATCAGAAGAACGAATTAACTTTTTCTTTAATATAGTTAATTGACGTAATAAATTATCTCCACCTACATGACCACAAGTATCGTTAACTACTTTAAACTGGTCTAGGTCTAAATAACACAAAGCGTGTTGTGAGCCATTTTCTTGACTATTGAAAATTGCTTCAGTTACTTGCACTTCAAATTCTTTGCGATTGTATAATCCTGTTAAAGCATCGTGTTTAGTTTGTAAAAAAAGCTGACGTTCTAATTGTCTTGATTGAGTAAGATCACGAGCGCAAGCATAAATTAGTCTATTGGTAGTGTCTAATTTGGCTTTCCATTCTAACCACTTACAAGAACCGTCTTGACACAAATAACGATTCTCCCAATGAACCACAGAAGTAATATTATTTAATTGTTCAATTTTTGTGAAGGTTTTCTGACGATCTTCTTCATGAACAAAACTTAAGAAAGGCTTGGTTAATAACTCTTTTGTGGAGTACCCAAGAATTTGCAGAAAAGATGAATTAAACTGTTTGAGGTATCCATCCACCCCAATCACACAAAATAATTCTGAAGAAAGATTTAAAAATATTTCTAATTCCCTTGAAAATTTTAGAGTCAAAGCCTCAGACAATTCTAAATGCAACTGTTGTTGGCTATTTTTTGATAAATTCATAAAATAGATAGTTTCTGTTGATTCTGCTTGGTAACTTAACTTACAGTTGCAGTTATTTGTTTGCCAGCAATTAGTTTAGGAATCAAATAAGAAAGTAAATACAAATTAAATAATTTTGAGTTAAGAATAATTTTTAATATTTCGTTTTTATTTGTTTACCTTTGTTTGTTCCTTAACTTTTACGAAATAATTGATTATGGCTATATTTTTCTTCAATATATATTATCTTTATTTTAATAATCATTATGATAAATGAATAACCGCAATTATAATAACCGCAATTCTACCCAAATTATCACTTCTAGCTTTTTAATCTCTTTATAAAAAGCTACTTGATAATAATTAACCTAGGTTTATTAACCTAAGAAAAAATACGTAAATTGATGAAATTTTATTATTATTTAACTATTTTTAAATCTACAAACAATACTTTCTATTTTGACCAGCGTTCCCTAGCTGCGGAAACCGCAGCGGGTTCTCACCGCTTTTACTGAGAAGTCAAGGTTACTTCCATCCTGTTTTAGCCTGTTCTAAAACATAAGTTGAGACATCTTGGATCTCTTTTTCTGTCAGACGATCTTTATAGGCTGACATATTATTTTTACCATTAGCCACTAAAGTTTCGATCGCTTCAAGGGAATCTAGTTTATTTCTGTGTAAAGCTCTTAAAGATAAATTTTTCCCTCGTCGGATAATATTTCCTCCACGAGGATGACATCCTGCACAATTGATTTCAAAAAGTTTAGCGGGATTATTTGTTTCTGCTGCTAAAGTAAACTGGTGAGGAAATGCAGATAAAACCAATACTAGTACTAAAATAGTAAAAAATTGCTTAATACTTATCATCTTTTTTTTCCTTGACTAATAATTAATATTAGACTTAATGGGCAAAAGTTGTGCTTGCTACTAATTTTGACTTTTGACAGGCTTATAATCATCAACATTAGCTATTAAATTGACAATTGCGATAGTTGTCAAATTTTTTGAGTGTTTTACTAGTTCTTTTAAAGAATATTTTCGTGTATTGTTCTCTTGCTTGATGGAGATTTAATTTTCATGCTCTTTTTCTCCGCATTCTTCTTGGGGTTTATCTTTAATGCTGCACCTGGAGCAGTTTTTGCAGAAACTATTCGTCAAGGGATCAAAGGGGGATTCAAACCTGCATTAGCTGTTCAAATTGGTTCTCTTGTAGGAGATGCACTTTGGGCTGTACTTGGTTTAGCAGGTGTTGGCTTTCTCCTCCAGCTAAACTATTTACGATTTCCAGTTGGTATTGCAGGTGTACTTTATCTTTTGTGGTTAGCATGGGATGCTTGGCAAGAAGCAAATGAAGAAATTAATGCTCATTCTGACACGATTATTGCTCATCACCAACAAGCTCTACGCTCTGGTGTACTTCTATCCGTCACGAACCCTCAAAATATAGCTTACTGGGCAGCTTTAGGTAGTGCAATGGGTGCTATCGGTGTCAGCGATCCTACAACTAACCACTATCTAATTTTTTTTGCTGGTTTCATGATGTCTTCGTTTCTCTGGTCATTTGTCTGTGCTGGACTTGTTTCTCAAGTATTTGGAAAAGCTGGTGTAAGCTGGGCGCGTTTAACTTATCGAGCTTGCGCGGTCGTTTTTTTATTACTTGCCCTTTCTTCTTTACGAAATCTCTGGAGTTTATATCTAGTTCCTAAAAATACCGTTCAGCCTCCAGCAGTTCAAAGCGAACCCTAACAATGCTCAAAGATAGGTAGATAATTTTACCAACAACCTCTAGGTAACTTATTTTTATTCAATACCAGACGCTTTGAGAATATCTGACAATGTAGAGCAATAATTTCTCAAACCAAAACTAGCTGGATTAACGCAATTTTGATAGACAAAGTGACGATAATTTAAAGAAAAGCGACTCCAAGAATCCATCTGAATACGAAACACTTTAATGAGAATATTAGCTAACCAAATTGATAAAGGAATACGGAAATAAATTTTTTGATTAAAATAAGCAGCAACTTCTTGGATGGCTTCGTCAACAGTAATAGCAGATGAACCCAAAACAAACTGATTTCCTGTTTTCCCTGTTTGTTGATCTCTATATGGTGAAGGTGGATGATCTACTAAATAACCTACTACTTGAGCAATATCATAAGCATGGGTAAAATGAAAACTACCATCTACTTTTAACCAACGAATTAAACCAATCCATTGAGTCACCTCTGGTATACCAGAAGAAAGATGGGAAATAGGTTTAGATTCATCTCCACCAAAAACTAGAGTGGGAAATAAAGTAGTAATGCGATCGCTTATGGGTAAACTAGGTAGTTTTGAAAAACACTGATATTTAGTCTTAATATAATCTATACCTAAACGCCCGGCTTCTGGCAACAATTCGTTATGGCGATCGAGAATACTGGCAGTAGAAAAATAAAGGACTTGCTCACAAATCTCAGGATTTAACAAATCAAGCAAAGCCAGGGTTTTCACCACATTAATTTCATAAGCTTCTGCTGCTCCTCCCCAGGCAGTTGCTACGAGAATAGCCACATTAATATCTTGCTGTAACAGATTACTGAAGTCTTCGATATTGCGTAAATCTCCCTGGATGATCTTAATACCAGGACGGCATTGGTAGTCAAATTTCAATTTATCTGGATTTCTGACTAGTAAAAATAACTCATGATCTGTGTTTTTAATTAAATTTTCGGCAATATAGTGACCAATACAGCCACTAGCACCAGTCATAAAAATACGCTTCATCTTAAATTAGGTAACAATTAGGGGCGTAAGGCTTACGCCCATTAAATTAGAGTAATTGATTTACTTGTTTGGAGGTTTCAAAGAAACAACGTACATTGTCTTCTGGAGTACCAACGAGTACCCCATGTCCTAAGTTAAGAATATGACCACTATTTCCTGCTTTGCGAACAGTATCTACAATGCGATCGCGAATAAACTCTTGAGTACCAAACAAAACCCCAGGATCGATATTTCCCTGTACTTTCATATCTTTTCCCAGTCTAGCTCTAGCTTCTGCCATATCGACAGTCCAGTCTACACTGACAATATCTACACCAGATTGTCCCATTCTTTCTAATACACCAGCACTACCACTAATATAAAGAATTAAAGGAGTATCGGGATGAGTTTCTTTTACTTGACGGACTACTTGCTGTTGATAGGGTAGAGCAAAAGTTTCGTAGTCTTGAGGGCTTAATTGTCCAGCCCAAGAATCAAATAACTGTACTACTTGTGCCCCACAGTCAATTTGATAGCGGACATAAACAGCGATCGCATCAGCTAGCTTACTCAGTAATTGATGCAGCATTGCTGACTCAGAAAAAGCCATTCCCTTAATAATAGAGTAATTTTTAGAACTTTTTCCTTCAATGGCATAAGCTGCCAAAGTCCAAGGCGCACCGACAAAACCTAAGACAGTAGACTGATTACCTACTTCAGCACGCAAAGTATTTAAAATAGTTTTGATAAAAGGTAAGGATTTTTCTGGGTTTAAAGGATGAAGATTATCAATTTGTTCCTGAGTACGAATAGGATTTTCAAAGAGAGGTCCTTTACTTTCAACAATATCAAAATCAATACCAATACCAGGCAAAGGAGTTAAAATATCTGAGAACATAATCACTCCATCAGGTTGAAATGCTCGCCAAGGTTGTAGAGAAATTTCGATCGCAATATCGGGATTTTCTGAACGTTCTCTAAATCCAGGATATTTTTGTCTTAAATCGCGATACACTTTCATATATCTACCCGCTTGACGCATCATCCACACAGGAGGACGGTCTACAACTTCTCCACGAGCAGCTTTTAAAAGTAAAGGAATTTCGTTATTTTCTGTCATGATATCTATACTTTCAATGGGAGCATTTTTGAGCGCAATTGCTAGCTTACCATTCCATGAGTAACCAATGCTGAAAGCGAAATACCACTAAACTAACTTTAATAAATAACTATGTCTAAAAAACTGGTATTAATGGATCATGATGGGGGAGTAGATGACTTTTTAGCCATGATGCTGTTAATGACTATGGCAGAAGTCGAACCTATCGGTGTAGTAGTTACCCCTGCCGACTGTTATGCTAATGCTGCGGTTAGCGTTACTCGCAAAATTCTTGACTTGATGGGACGAAGTAATATTTCTGTTGCCCAAAGTACTGTTCGGGGTTTAAATCCCTTTCCGCCTTCTTTTCGTCGCGACTGTGTAATTGTAGATAATTTTCCTATACTCAATGAACAAGATGCGATCGCCACTCCTTTGGTTGCAGAATCAGGACAAAAGTTTATAGTACAAGCTTTGCAAACATCCCCAGAACCAGTAACACTAATGGTAACGGGTCCTTTGACTACAGTAGTAGAGGCGATCGCTCTTGAGGAGAATATAGTTACCAAAATTAAAGAAATTGTCTGGATGGGAGGAGCATTAAAAGTATCTGGTAACGTAGAGAAAGAATTTGCTCTTGAACAGGATGGGACAGCAGAATGGAATGTATTTTGGGACCCTCTAGCTGCCAAAGAGATTTGGGAAACTGATATTCCTATTATTCTCTGTCCTTTAGACATTACCAATACTGTTCCTGTTACACCAGAATTTATTCATCAACTAGCTAAACAACGTCGATATCCTCTCTCAGACTTAGCAGGTATGTGTTACGCTTTGGCTATTCCTCAAAATTATTATTGTTGGGATATTCTCGCTACTGCCTATCTTGGATGCCCTCAGTATTATTCCTTAGAAGAACAAGAAACAGATATTATTACTACAGGAATTAGTCAAGGAAGAACTGTGATTAAGCCTGGGGGGAAAAAGATCAAAGTGATGACAGCAGTAGATCGAGAAAGCTTTTATAGTTATTGTTTGAAGCAATTAGCTTGTTGAGTAAATAACTAATGGACAATGGATAATTGATAATTGACGAGCGACCCTGCTGCGGTTTCCTCCACTAAGGAACGCACGAGCCATGACAATTTTTCATTGCTTAATTTGGTCTAAGATAAGGGGATGTTTTTTAAGGTTTCCTCAGAATTACGCCTTCACAAAATTCAAAACTAGCAAGGTGTTTGTATATTAATTTTAATCAGAAATAATTTGCTTATTTATCTAGCTATTTTCGAGAAATGATATAAGTAATTTTTCATTATTTATTGTCGATTTTTGCATAAACTTTGAACAAACGGCAAATCCAGATATACTTACCCTATGATTATGAACGACTCAAATAATTTCATCTGGGATTTTTGGTATTATTTTGATCCACAAGAAAAACTTTTCCATATCTTTTATCTTAATGCCAATAAAGATTTAGTCGCTACTGAAAAACATCACTTCCATTCGCGAATTGGTTACGCTAACACTTATGATTTTAGAGATATAAAATATATCAATTTTAATGTTTTAAAAGCTTCTGATAACTATTGGGCTAATACTTCTATTTGGAGTGGCGATGTTATCAAGATAAACAATGGTTTCTTACTTTTTTTTACGTCAAGAAATAAATACCAAGACGATAGTTTGACACAAAATATTGGAATTGCTTATTCAAAAAAAGATTTTAATAACTGGATTGTCTCAGATATTCGTATTCCTCCTGATTTTGTTTATGAACGTAGAAGCCTAATTGGCGATACTACTATTCATGCTTGGAGAGATCCTTTTGTATTCCGAATTGATCGACAAGTTTATATGCTTGTTTCCGCTAAATCTATAGATAGCCCTCTAGGAAGAAAAGGAGCTATTGGATTACTAAAAATGAAAGATAATAGTTTTCAAGAATGGGAATATCTAAAACCTATATCAGAGCCATCTCATTACTCAGAAATGGAAGTACCACAGTTATATATAAATTCTCAAAACGAATATGAGTTAATATTTTCTTGTCATTCTGAATATGATTTTGCCTCCACAACAAATAAAGTAGGAGGACTACAAAGTTTAATTTCTACAAATTGGCAAAACTTTAGCAATAGTCAAGCTAATGTTCTTTTACCAGAAAGCTCTAAATTATATGCTTGTCGTGCTATTCCTGAACTAAATGGTGAAATCGTTGGCTTTGATTTAGAGAATGGTAATTTACATCGAAGCAATGTTAAAACCAATTTTAAATATGTCGATCGCAATTTTGATGATCTAAATTTTGCAGTTTAGGTTTTAAAATGTAATTCATTAAGCATCTTTGTTTTATACAAAAATACTTTGTACTTTAAGCGAAAAGAGATAATCTAATATCAAATACAAACAAGAATGATACAAATAATTACCACCCAATTAGTCATTAGAAATCAACACTCACTACTTACCCCCACCATCAAGCATTTGTAGTAGGCATTAAAGTATTTCATATAACTAGCGCATAATGGGACTGCCATGATGGTGAATCAAATACCATTTTTGTGCCATCTTCTGGAAAATATTAGTTGCGATCGATTGTGCTTTTAGTTTTCTGCCTCGGCTAGACTGTAACACTGTTTCTTCAACAATTACATAGGCAAAAGCTAGATCGATTTCTACCTTAAGAATTTCGATATCTATCTCCATCAAATCAGTATTTTTAAAGATAGATTCCCAAGACGACTGTATTGACTCCCATCCTGTCAACACTCTACCACCAGGATGAATACACAAACTAGTTGAACCTTGCCACCACAAAAGTCTCATATTCTTGATATCCCTCTGGGAAAAGGCATCGTAAAACGCTTGATTGGCATCTAAAACAGCTTCTTTATCTGATAAATCAGTCATTGGATGATTTGACCATTGATCTCGTCTTCTTAAATAATAAGCATTCTGACTAATAGAGCGATCGCTCTTAACTTTCAATTAATTTCAGGCAACTCCGACTCGGAAACAGCGATTACTCGATCGTCAATAGCAGCTAAACCCTCTAAATCTGCGTAGGCAAAGTCAACTTAGTTTTTTGTCTTGTTTTTGCCTTTGAATGTTGTAACAAACTCTATTTGTTCAATTTTATTTTTCATAGTTTAAGTTTTTTCTATATATTCTGGAAATTACAGCTAAACTAATTAAGGCGATCGACAATGGTTTTAAAATTAACCAAATAGGAAAATCTTTCCCTTCAAGATTAGGAGAATCTACTCGATATTCGAGAGTTTTTGCGACAATTTCAGCCAAGGGTTTATTTTCTTGTTGTGCTAAGTCCCGTAAAACATTATCGAAAACAAATTTGTCAGCATCTTTTGAAAGCGAAGATAAGTATTCTAGTTCGAGGTTAGATTTATTTTTAGCCCAATCTTCCAGATTTAAATGATCTTGATTATCTAAAACTAGAAGGCGATCAAGTTTAGTAGTAGTAGCGAAATCATTTCGAGGAACTAAATTGAGCCCGTATTGAGAGTGAATTATCTTTCTTTCGGGAGCAATAGATATAGTTTTAGCAGTAAACGAGCGAGGATAGGTATCTACAACAGCAGTCAGGTTAATTTCGCCAATACCATCATCGAGAAACACGCCGATATTTTGTCTATGCCATCCATAAGCAGCAGTTAATAACCAGATCGTATCGCTTAATTTGATTTTAGGTGACTCAAATTGGGCTGAATCAGTAAATGAATAATTTAATTTTTGAGCAACTTCCCTGGCTACATCTTTTCCCGCTAGTTTTTCTAAGGTATACAGTGAACCATTCATCGCTCCTGTAATTACCCCAGGGCTAGTAATAATATTGCTATCTTCTAAATATTTAACATCTTTGAGCCACTTAGTATTAGGATACTGTTTTTGGAGAGAGTCGATCGCAAACCAATTGGTAGTAGCTTGGTGGTTTTCTAATAGTCCAGTAGCTGCTAGAAGTCTCGCACCTTCACAAATCGAAAGAATGACAGTTTTTTCTTGATTATGTTCAATAATCCAGTTAATTAGAGTTGGATCTTGCCAATTGTGAACCGCAGGTATGACAAGTAAATCTGGATTAGCTCCTATATTTTGCTCGAATTCTGCAAAAGAAAAATCAGGAATAATATCCACTCCGCCATTTAAAGGAGAAATTTGGCGTTTTGGAGCTACGGTATAAACATTGAATTTACTAGAAGCAGAAAATATTTCGTAGGGTACTAGTAGATCGGTTGTTTCTGTTCCTTCATTAGATACTAAAATAACAGCAGTTTGTTTACTGCGATCGTAGCTGGGAAAATTAATATCCTGAGTAGAAAAAGATTCAGGGTTTCCATGCATTAGATCTGAGAAGGAAATAGCGATCGCTAAAATACCAATAATTAAAGGTGGCAAAATAAAAGCAAAAGTATAGACAATTATCTTGCTAAAATATCGCTTGATTTCCATCTTTTTCAAACCTAATTTGATGTTTGCTTTGATTCTAAATATATCAGTAGAAAACATGAGAATATCTGAAATTGAGGTTGAGCGTCTATCAAAAGAACAAATAACTAAAATACTATTTGGTGAAGAACAAGATGACGGTAAGCATGGAGATTGTATTTTTGTTTATGGTGGTAGAGGAATAGAAAGAGTCAATAAGGCTGTAGAGCTTTATAACCAAGGACGTGCAAAATACATTTTATTTACTGGCGGATTTGGATATGGAAAATACTCATATCCACTTTCTTATACGATGCGAGACAATGCTTTAAAACTGGGAGTACCTGAAGAAAATATTTTAGTTGAAGAACGCTCTAATCATGTTAAGGAAGGTGCAATCTCATCTTTATTTACTTTAGAAAATAAATTTGGTATTCATACTATAAGACATCTTTTGGTTGTCAGTATTACCTGGAACTATAGAAGAGGTTTACTTAGTTTACAAACATATTATCCATCCTGGATAAGCTATACTTGGTGTTCGGCAGACTATCAAGAACATCAATTAGATAATTGGTGGCAACATCCTGAATCCTTACGATACGTACACAAAGAAATAGCTAATTTAGTTAAATTCGTTAAAGAAGGTCAATTGATGGATGTAGAAGTTGATTTTTAAATATTGCTTTATCAACAGAAAACATGAGAATATCTGAGATTGAGGTCGATTGTCTATCAAAAGAACAAATAACTAAAATACTATTTGGTGAAGAACAAGATGACGGCAAGTATGGAGATTGTATTTTTGTTTATGGTGGTAAAGGAATAGAAAGAGTTGATAAAGCCGTAGATTTATATAAACAGAAAAGAGCCAATCATATTCTTTTTTCTGGTGGAATTAAATATGGCAAATATAGAGTTTCAGAAGCTATAACAATGAAAAATAATGCTTTGAAAAAAGGTGTACCTGCAAAAGCAATATTAACAGAAGAACTTTCTAATAATACCAAAGAAAATGCAATTTCATCTTTATTTACTTTAGAAAATAAATTTGGTATTCATACTATAAGTCACCTTTTAGTTGTTAGTATTCCCTGGCACTATAGAAGAGGTTTACTTAGTTTGCAAACATACTATCCTCATTGGATAGACTATACTTGGTGTTCAGCCAATTATCAAAAGTGCCAACCGCATAATTGGTGGAAAGATTCTGACTCTACTAGGTATGTAATCAATGAAATAAATAATCTAGTTAAATTTGTTAAAGAAGGTCAATTACTGGACATAGAAATTGATATTTAGATAAAACATAATATATTAGTAGTGGGCTTTCAAGCTGCGACAATCTTTGTAAACTCGTAAAAAAAGATATTTTATGTACCGCAAACTTACAGCCTTTTCCGTCAATACCTCAAGCCGTTAAAGTTTGTTTTATCTCAAGCCGAAGAATATGACCAGTTGCTGAAAAACTTTCATTTCCATTAAGTTTTCCTGTCTTAGTTTCTATAATTTTAAATCCCTCGCTTTGGTAAAGATTTAGTGCTGCGTCATTGCCACTTAGTACCGAAGTATATACGATACTGCCACAGTTCTCGATCGCCTGTCTTAACAATCTCCGTCCAATTCCCTGTCGATAGCGATCGGGCAATACATATAACCAAGTCACTTCGTCATCAACAAAAGCAACAAACCCAACCACAATATCATCATCGCAAGCTACCCAAACCTCTCCCTCAAATAACTCCTCATTTTCTGCTGTCTCTGCCAATGAGAGAAAAGCCTCCACACCAACTGATGCCTTTAGTTCATCCAATCTAGCGCGATCGTGAATAGTAGCAATAGCATTCCAGTCTTTTGGTTGATATTGCCTTAACCGTATCATAATTAATATTTAACGTATTATCGTAATATTGAATTTAATTTTATCTAATTACCCAGATATTTGCTGACTCTACAAATTTTATTCTCGATTGGATACACTTAGATCGACCTGTTCGGATTCTAATTGTTTGAACTTTCGTTCTCGATCGAATTCTTGACTGCTACAAATAGTTTCTAAATCGATTATTCTTGTTTCTATTGCTGTCGATCGATCTTGCGATTGGGTAATTATGTTAGCTGGACTTTAGAGAGCGATCGAGAAAAAATAGACTGTAGTAATGTCAATATCAAGTAGAGAGGCAGCTTAATCCTACTCAGCCTTCTTCGCCACAATAAACACCCCTTTTAATTTAAACACCCCTTTGCTTGTGCTTTTGCTTGGCTGCCAATGGTAGTCAATTGTAAAACCAGCATCAGTCAAACTGTCTGACAATTCTTGCTTGGTAAAAACCACAACCGTCGGTATCAAACCCAAAAATTTTACAATCGGTCTGACAATCTTAAACCACTTCATGGTATCTCCCAAACACACCGTACTGGTGACGAAAACTCCGCCTGGTTTGAGCATCTTGTAAACTTTAGAGATTACTTCTTCCTTGTTGTCAAGTAAGTGCAAAACATTGAGTCCTAGCACCACATCCAAGGTGCGCTCGCCAACACTTAATTCATCGATAGTCAATTGTTCAAAGGTGACATTTTCGATTTTATTTGCGATCGCTTTACTGCGGGCAATTTCAATCATTTTCGACGAGAAATCAATGGCATGAATATGTTTAACGTAAGGTGCGTGAGCGATCGCGGTCGATCCTGTCCCACAGCCAAACTCTAGCACTTCCATGTCTTGCGTAAAGTATTTCTGTGTAACTTGCAGTTTTTTCTGATAAGCTGCTTCGTCAGCAATGGGTTGTTTAGAATAATCTTCTGCGGTTTTGTCCCAAAATTTAACTGAATTGTTCATCATATACCACAATTATTTCACTGATTGATTCTGCTGATATCTACATTTAAGAGGCGATCGATTCATCTTTTATCCTTGATTAGATATTCTTAGATCGACCTGTTCTGATTCTAATTGTTTAAACTTTCGTTCTCGATCGAATTCTTGACTACTACAAATAGTTTCTAAATCGATTATTCTGGTTTCTATTGCTGTCAATCGATCTTGTGATTTGATAATTTTATTTGAATCGGATTTTCTGGTATTTCTCCATACTGCTACAGTACCTGCACTAGCTCCGATAATTACAGCTAGTGGTAAGATTGCTCCGCTTTGAGCTATTGCTGTTAGCGGAACACAGATTGCCAACATTGCCGTACTACATCCCCAAATAATGGCAGTGGTACGAACTTGATAAGCGGTTTTTTGCTCGTTATTTTTCATCTTATTCTTCCATTTTTAAAGATCGCTTGTGTCAATCTGGCATAACATAGCCAAATTAAAACAAGAATGCGACAAGAGTCGTAGAGATGATTTGCAAATCACCCTTACATAAGCGTCATTTGTGCCAGATATTAATTTGATTTGTTGTTTAATACTACAAATTAGTTAGAGAAAAAACTGTTCTCGCTTTTTCACAAAATGCTTCTACCTCAGAAACAACTAAAGGCTCTTTTTTCGCAAACATTTCCATTTACCTGAGTTCGGGATAAGCTGAAACAATATTATTTCGTTGTTACATAAACCCTCAAAATACTCGTTGTCAATTGTCAATTGTCCATTCAACAAAACAAATTAACTTTCTTAACCCGAACTGACGTTGCTACGAGAACCTTATTCGTCAAAGGGACTATTGCGTATCAATTCATCAATAGTTGGACAAGTAAATCCATGAACGTGACATCTACCAAAATCAGCCATCCAAGTAAAAGCAGCAGCTTGAGGTTTCCGTTTAATTTGTGCAATCAATGACTCCATTACTGATGCGTTGATTCCTAATCGAGCATAGTCATCTATGACCTTCTCGATTGTTTCTGGAGCAATATCTTCTAACCCCATCCCAAAAAGATCGGCACCTGCTCCCAAATGCACTAGGGCAATTTCTGGTTGTTTTCGTGAGGCAATGCCAGAAGAAGTATGCAAAGCGATCGCATCCCAAACAATCTCAGCTTTTTCCTCCGATAAACCATGTTCTAGGACAAATGCTTGCGCTGCATCAGCACCATCTACCTCAAATCTCTGTTCGCCACTATCAAATTTTTCTGTTAAGCCCAGATCGTGCATAACTGCTCCTAAATATAGCAACTCGCGATCGTATTTAAGCCCATCTCGCTTTCCTAAAATTTCTCCGAATAAGTAGGTACGTACACAATGATGATAAAGACTCTTTGAGGATACTTCTACAACCAATTGAGTAGCTTTTTTAGCTATCTCGCTATCTGGGATTGAGAATTCAGTCGAATCAATGGAGGTTAACATACAATAACTCCTGTTTTTTCCTATTTAATGTTTGGCTTATACCAATTTCAAAAATTACTGCTACAAATCTTTCTCTGCGTCTCCCTTCCCCGCATCTGGTGTGTCAATCATCTGTAGTCAATTTAAATGAAAACGGTATTAGGTATAATTTGTCATAGTATAAAAATTAGTAAGGATGCATAACATTACCCAAGTGGGTAGTTTTAAAAAGGTTGAATGTCTAATTCTCTTTACGATCTCTTTCAGACTTTAGCTTCTGCCAAGAATGAAGAAGAAGTAAAATTTCGCTTGATGGATCGAAACATTGGCGAATATTTTGGAGCGCAAGATTGGGGACTTTATCTTTATGACAAGAAATTTCGCCTTGCCTCCGTCGATATTTGCGGTATCAAAAATGTAGATGAGTTTTTGGAACGCTTTCAAGAAGCCACACAGGATAATAATCCCTTACTTAGCTATGTGTTAGAACATCACGCTCCAGTTCACGAAGAAATGATCTTACCCCAAGGTGGTTGGAAGCAAACTAAGATTTATCAGAACGTGTGCGCTTACTACAATCACGAACATATAGCGATCGCTCCCATAGTCGGTGAAGGTCGTCTCATTGGTACAATTTACTTTGCTCGCGCAGAAAACATTCCTGCATTCAATAACCAGGATCTTGCTAATTTGAGTTCCGTCTCGGCTCATCTTTCTGCAACTATAGCAAAATTGCGATCGCAACAAATCAGTTCAAACTCATCCCTGGCTAACTGTCTGACAACCCGCGAACTACAAATAGCTGAATTAGTAGCCCAAGGATTGACCAACGCTGAAATTGGCATCCAGCTTTGGATTAGCAGAAATACTGTTAAACAAACTCTCAAAAATATATTTCGTAAGCTTGATGTATCTGCTCGCGCTCAAATGGTCGCTAAACTCAGAGGTATTGTC
>JASJDI010000181.1 GCA_030065155.1 Xenococcaceae cyanobacterium MO_188.B29 | reverse complement strand
TATTGTAGATATCAAAGATTATCAAACTTTAGTCCGAGAATACGAGCATACTGTAGAAGATTACTTCCAATTAATCCAATCTTTGTGGACGGAAATAGATAACTTTAACTCAAGTACTGCAAAAATCTTATCAACTAAAGAGCAAGTGCTGGAGACTATCCAAAGCGAGGGAGCTATGGCGATCGAGATTAAATTTGAACGCCTCTCGGAAAAATCGATCTCGATCGCCAATTTAATAGCAATTCAAGACGATAAAGCTAACAAACAACTGATTCAAGCCCAGGTACTCAAACGAAAGATAATTATCATCAGTATGCTTCTGTCAGTAGCGATCGCAATTTTGCTAGCAAAATATACCAGCACGGCGATCGCCAGCCCTCTCCAAGAAGTTACCCGCGTAGCCGAAAAAGTTACTCGCCAATCTGATTTTGACATTCAGGCACAGATTAATACTCAAGACGAAGTTGGCTTATTAGCCGATGCTTTTAATCAACTGATTGCTCAAGTCAAGAACCTCTTAGCCGAGCGAGAAGCCGAAGTAATGCGTCAAAAACAGCAGAGTGAAGAATTACAAAAGGCTAAAGGAACTGCCGATGCTGCTAGTAGAGCTAAAAGCGAATTTATTGCTAACATGAGTCATGAATTACGAACTCCTCTCAACGGTATTCTTGGCTATGCTCAAATTCTCAGTCGAGATCGCACGTTAACCTCCCGTCAAAAGAAAGGTTTAAAGATTATTCAGGATAGTGGCAATCATCTATTGACCTTAATTAATGACATTTTAGATATATCAAAAATCGAAGCACGCAAACTAGAATTAATCCCTAAAGATATTCACCTTGCCACCTTTTTATCTGGAGTGGAAGACATTTTCAAGGCAAGGGCAATGGAAAAAAATATTAAATTTAAATGTCAAGCGTTAAGCTCTCTACCTACAGGAATTGTGGCTGACGAAAAGCGTTTGCGACAAATTTTCTTCAATTTACTCAGTAATGCCGTCAAATTTACAGATTTAGGAGAGGTAAATTTCAATATAAGTAGTCGTTCTCACGAAATACCAGTACAAGAAGAAAATAATAGCAATTTTTTCAATTTTCAGGTTTTACGCTTTGAAGTTATTGATACAGGTATTGGCATGAATTCCGAACAGTTGGCTAAAATCTTTCAAGCTTTTGAACAAGTAGGTGATAAAAAACGCCAGGATGCAGGAACGGGTTTGGGTCTAGCTATTAGTAAGCAACTGGTGGAATTAATGGGTGGTCAACTTCACGTCAATAGTGAAGTAGGCAAGGGTTCAATATTCTGGTTTGAAGTTAGTTTACCTGTAGTAACAACTCTAATCGAAAAACAAGCAAGTCAGAAGAAGCAAGGCGACATTATTGGCTACCAGGGTCAGAGAAAGCATATTTTAGTAGTGGATGATAAACAAGCAAATTGCTCGATCTTGCAGGATATACTTAAGCCTTTAGGCTTTGAAGTTAGTTTGGCCAATAACGGTCAACAGGCAGTCGATCTAGCTCGACAACTTAAACCAGACTGTATTTTGACCGACTTAATTATGTCTGTCAAAACTGGTTTTGAAGCAGTTAGAGAAATTCGTGAAATTCCCTCCCTCAAAAATACAATTATAATTGCTGTCTCTGCTAGTGTCTTGGAGTTAGATAGTCAGAAAAGTCGTCTTTTAGGTTTTGATTCTTTTGTGTCTAAACCAGTAGAAGAGAAAAAGCTATTTGCTGCTCTAAAAGAACATTTAAAGCTCGAATGGATTTATGAAGAGGTACTAGCAGCAAATACTAACCTATCTAGTCAAGAATTTAATTTTAGTTCAAATCTCATCACTCCACCCCTAGAAGAGCTAGAAATTCTTTACGAACTAGCGATGCTAGGAAGTATGAAGAAAATTCGTGAACGAGCGATCTATTTAGAAGAATTAGATGAACAATATGCTCCTTTAGCTGCCCAACTTAAAGATTTAGCTAGTAGTTTTCAAGAAAAAGAGATCGTCAATTTAATCGAGCAATGTCTACCTAACTAGTTAATTCTCTATTCACAATAGACAGAAGGTTAATTTATCTATACATACAATGGACACTAATAATTAATTAAATATCAATTGAAAAATGGTTAAACAACAAACCAATCATTGTCTCCAAGAATTAGCAGATTTTAAATATGCTTTGAATCAGTTTTCAATTATAGCAATTACTGATGCCCAAGGACTTATTACCTATGCTAATGATAACTTTTGCCAAATGTCTGAATATTCCAGAGAAGAATTAATTGGTAACACTCATCGCTTAATTAATTCAAGTTATCATTCTAAAGCCTTTTTCAAGAATTTATGGACAACAATTAGTAACGGCAAAATTTGGCAAGGGGAAATTTATAATCGCAGTAAAAACAATAATTATTATTGGGTTAAGACAACAATTATCCCCTTTCTAGATGTTAATAATCGACCTTGGCAATATTTAGCAATTAGAGAAGATATTACTAAGAGAAAATTAGCCGAAGCAGCACTAGCTAATCAGTTACAAAAAACAAAACTTCTGAGCCAGATTACTCAAGCTATTCGCCAAAGTTTAGATACACAAACAATATTTCAAACTACTACCAAAGAAATTCGCGAATATCTCAATGTCGATCGAGTAGCGATCCTTCGTTTTGATGATTTAAGTTGCTATGAAGGGGAATTTGTGGCTGAAAATGTGCTGTCTGGATATACTTCTGCTAAGAATAGAAAAGTGCGAGACCGCTGCTTCGCAGACGAATATGCAGTAGATTATCGCCAAGGAAAATTTTTAGCGATCGCTGATATTCATGCTGAAGATTTAAGTGATTGTCATCTGGCACTTTTAGACCCTTTTCAAATTAAAGCTAACCTAGTTATTCCCCTACTGCAAAGAGAAAAATTATGGGGACTACTGTGTATTCATCAATGTTCTCGCCCTCGTCAGTGGCAAGAAAAAGAAATTGATTTCGTCAAGGAAATTAGCATTCAATTGGGTATTGCTCTCAATCATGCAGAATTACTAGCCCAAGCAGAACAAAAATCAGAGCAACTACAAGCAGCCTTAACTCAATTAAAAATCCAAAATGAATATCAAGCAAAAATAGCTAATCAAGAGAAAACTTTAAATCAGATTATTAAAAATATCCGTCAAAGTTTAGATGTAGAGCTAATTTTTACGGCTACTACCCAAGAAGTTAGGCAACTTCTAAAGTGCGATCGCGTTGTAGTCTATCAGTTTTTACCAGATTGGAATGGCAAATTTGTTTTTGAATCCGTAATCCCTGGCTTACCGAGGTTTGCTACTGCTACTAAGCAAACCTATTGGAATGATTCTTACTTACAAGAATATCAAGGTGGTAAATTTCGCTGTTATCAGATTTCTGCTGTCCACGATATTTACGAAGTCGAGCATTCTGATTGCCATTTAGAAGCTCTGGAAAAATTCCAGATTCGTGCTTATTTAACTGTTCCAGTATTTATTAATGAAAAACTTTGGGGTTTACTTGCTGCCTATCATCATTCTTGTCCAAGATTGTGGAAGCAAGAAGAGATCAACCTGTTTGAGCAAGTCAGTAATCAATTAGGAGTTGCTCTACAACAAGCACAACTTTTGCATGACCTAAAACAATCTAAAGAAAATGCTGATATGGCAAATAAAGCAAAAAGTGTGTTTCTGACAAATATGACTCATGAATTAAGAACACCCCTCAATGGAATTCTCGGCTATGCGCAAATTCTTAGACGAGACCGCACTTTAACACCCCAACAAAGCAATGGTCTGAAGATTATCTATAACAGTGGCAATCATTTACTAACCTTAATTAACGATATCCTTGATTTTTCTAAAATTGAAGCTCGCAAACTAGACCTTTATCCGCTCGATCTTCATCTAGGAAATTTCTTATCGGGAGTAGTTGGAATTATCCGTATGCGAGCGATCGAAAAAGATATTTTATTTAAATATCAAGCCTTAACTCCTTTACCTATAGGAGTTAAGGCTGACGAAAAAAGATTGAGACAAGTCTTACTCAATTTGTTAGGTAATGCAGTTAAATTTACCGATCGAGGTCAAGTAATTTTCAGTGTGAGCGTCGTGGAAACCCACACTAGAAATGCTACCCCTTTACCTATGACCAAAACTCTCCGTTTTGAAGTTAGCGACACAGGAATAGGGATGAGTCCTCAGCAATTAGAGAAAATCTTCCAAGCCTTTGAGCAAGTGGGAGATAAGAAGCGTCAAGACGAAGGTACTGGCTTAGGTTTAGCCATTAGCCGACAGCTAGTAGAATTAATGGGCAGTGAACTACAAGTAAATAGTAAATTAGGTATCGGTTCTACTTTTTGGTTTGAGGTATCTTTCCCCATAGTAGAGACATTAACTGCTCAAGACCAACTGCAAGAACAAGAGCGTCATATTATTGGTTATCAAGGTTCAAGAAAACAAATTTTGGTAGTAGACGACAAGGAAGAAAATCGACTGGTATTGTTGAATATGCTCGAACCTTTGGGTTTTGAGGTGATTTTAGGCAATGATGGACAACAAGCAATAGATATTGCCAAAGAAATACAACCTGATTGTATTTTGACCGATTTAGTTATGCCCGTTAAAACTGGCTTTGAAGCAGTCAAAGAAATTCGTAACATTCCCGCACTGGAGAATATAGTTATCATCGCGATTTCTGCTAGCGTGCTAGATATGGATCGCCAAAAAAGTAGACGCTTAGGATGCGATTCGTTTTTAGCCAAACCAGTAGATGAGCAGAAATTATTCTCGTCTCTACAAGAGTTTTTAGGATTGTCATGGATTTATGAACAGATTACTGAACCAAAAGTAGAAGTTCAAGTAGAAAGTCAAGATAGCTTATCTCCAGGCTTAATTGCACCGCCAACAGAAGAGATGGAAATTTTATATGAATTAGCCATGCTTGGCAGTATGAAGAAAATTAGAGAAAGAGCCTTTTATCTGGAAGAATTAGACCAGCAATACCTCCCTTTTGCCAATAGACTGAAGGATTTAGCCCAGGGATTTCAAGAAAAAGCCATAGTCAATTTAATCGAGCAATATTTGTGATTTTTAAGCATAGATTTGGGAATTATGGAAATAGACCTATGCGTAAAAGTAATCTTCAGTTTTCATAGTTATTAGTTATTAGTCATTATTCCCATGAAACAATGGCAAGAAAAACTAGCTGTAATTAGCAGGGACAGAAAAGCTTTCCCTTATGGTGTAATTGCCACAGGTATTGTCTGTTCTTTCATTGCTTTTGCCATAGTTTTGGACTTGGAAAAGAAAAAAATTGCTCAGGAGTTTAAGCAAGATTCAGCAGACATTGCTGCTTCAATTGAAAGAAGTATAGAAAAAAACTTACAAAATCTAGAATCGATTGTTAGTTTTTATAATGCCTCAGAAAAGGTAAGTCGGCAGGAATTTCAGAAGTTTACCCAAAATTATTTAGAAACTAATCCTGAGATTCAAGCTTTAGAATGGATTCCTCGCGTCGCTAATCAAGAGAGGAAAGCTTACGAACAAGCTGCTAGGGAAAATGGATGGACTCAGTTTAAGATTACCGAACAAAACGATCGCCAGCAATTAATTAGAGCTAAATCTAGACCAGAATATTTTCCTGTCTATTTTGTTGAACCTTACCAGGGCAATGAAGCAGCCTTGGGCTTTGATATTGCTTCTAATCCTACTCGTTTACAAGCATTACAGTTAGCAAGAGATAAAGGAAAAGCGATCGCCACTGCTCCTATTACCTTAGTCCAAAAAAACGATTTGCCCCAAAAAGGCTTGTTAATTTTCTCGCCAATTTACGCTCAGAATACAACAATAGATTCGATCGCTGGTCGTCGTGAAAATCTGACGGGTTTTGTTTTGGGAGTTTTTAACATCGTCGATCTCGTAGAAAGTTCTTTACATTACCTTCAACCCAAAGGAATCGAACTGTTTTTATTTCACGACTCGGATTGCCTTCTCTACCATAATTTATCTTCAACTAGCACCAGAACTAAAAACGTTAATTCTCTAGCAGATTTAACTAGCAATCAAGGACTTTACCATAGTTTTACTTTTAACTTTGCAGGGCAGAAGTGGTTAATTTTAACTCGTCCTAATTCTCAATATATCTGGTATCATCACACTTGGCATCCCTGTGTAGTTTTAGGGAGTGGATTTTTACTCACCTTCGTTTTAACAGCTTATATCAAGAAACATATTTCCTTAGCAGCAGCACTTCAAGATAATAAAACTAAATTAGAAGAAAGAGTTCAACGTAAAACTGAAGAACTACAATTAGCTGAAGCTAGGTATCAAAATATTGTTGAAAATTTAGATGAAGGTATTTTTCAATCAACAACTGAAGGAATCTATCTAACTGCTAATAAAGCTTTGGCTAGTATATATGGTTACTCCTCTCCAACTCACTTAATCGACAATGTTAACCATTTCGATCCTCAACTCTATGTCGATGCAGGTAAAAGCCAGGAGTTAAAGGAAATATTGGCACGAGATGGGATAGCGATCGATTTTGAAGCGCAAATTTATGGCACTGATGGCAGCACTGTCTGGATTTCTCAAAATATTCGCATAATCTGTAATCGTAGGAATCGAAATTCTTACTATCTAGGTACGGTAACTGATATAAGCGATCGCAAACAAGCAGCCGAAGCACTACAAAAAAGTGAAGAGCGTTATCGCTTGATTGTGGAAACTGCAGACGAAGGGATTTGGCTTTTGGATGGTAATGGCAATACTCAGTTTGTCAATCCTAGAGTTATTCAGATATTGGGCTACGAACGACAAGAATTTTTTCAACGCTCGCTATTTACGTTTGTCAAGAGAGAACACCAGAACATTTTAGCTAAAAAATTAGCCAATCTTGCTCCAGAACAAGTAGAACACTATGATTGTCAATTGTGCTGTCGAGATGGCAGTCAGCTGTGGATTTCAATTTCTGCTAGTACAGTATTTAATCAGAGCGAAATCTTTAAATTTAATGGTATTTTGCTGATGATTACCAACATTAGCGATCGCAAACAGGCAGAAATAGAATTGGCAGCAGCCAAATATAGAGCGGAAGCTGCTAGTGAAGCTAAAAGTAAATTTATTGCCAGTATGAGTCATGAACTACGTACTCCGCTTAATGGCATTCTCGGCTCAGTTAAATTACTACAAAGAGATTTAGCTCAAATCGACATCACTACTTTAAACACTTTTGCCTATTTTCAGAAAAACTTAACTACCATCGAGAAAAGTGGCAAGCATTTGTTGGGGGTTATTGATGATATTCTAGATTTTTCTCAGCTTGATTGTCGTCAGCTAACACTTTATCCTACTCCAATCTATTTACCATCATTTTTCCGAGAAATTTTGACGATTATTAGAGCTAAAGCTGCTAAAAAAAGACTGCAATTTACCTCAGAAATTCTCGATGATTTACCTCCAGGTATTGAAGCCGATAGCAAAAGACTTAAACAAACCTTGCTCCATCTCTTGGATAATGCCGTAAAATTTACGAATTCTGGACAAATTAAATTCAGAGTTTCTACAGCTACTAACTCGGAACTAGCTAATACTAGCAGAAAGAGTTCTATCAAGATTTGCTTTGAAGTTATCGATACTGGAATTGGCATTGCCCCAGAAAAGTTAAACCAAATATTTCAACCCTTTGAACAAGCAAATCAAAGTAAAAGTTGGTTAGAAGGTACTGGTTTGGGTTTAGCAGTCTCTCAGCAATTAATTGAGTTAATGGGAAGCCAGTTGCAAGTCACAAGTCAGCTAGGTGTGGGAACAACGTTTTGGTTTGAAGTTAGTTTTCCCCTCGCTAAGATAGCTCGATCGACTAAAATTCAGCATCAGAATTTGATAGTGGGCTATCAAGGCAAGCAACGCCGTCTCTTAATCGCTGATGATAAAACAGAAAATCAATTTGCCTTAATATCTATTTTAAAACCCTT
Organism: Xenococcaceae cyanobacterium MO_188.B29; assembly: GCA_030065155.1. Taxonomy (GTDB): domain Bacteria; phylum Cyanobacteriota; class Cyanobacteriia; order Cyanobacteriales; family Xenococcaceae; genus JASJDJ01. The sequence goes on along the minus strand of JASJDI010000181.1, from coordinate 5,559 downwards.
GGGTTTTGCAACGCTCACAGCTAATAATGGTCAAGAAGCAGTTACTTTAGCTCAAAAAATAAAGCCCGATCTGATCTTAATAGATCTGGTAATGCCCTTCAAAAGTGGCTTTGAAGCCATACAGGAAATCCGCCAAATTAAGGAGTTTAAAGATATACCCATAATTGCCCTCTCTTCTAGTATTCTCGATTCCTCTGATTTCAATCACCAAATTGCTGGCTCCGATGCCTTTTTAACTAAACCAGTGCAGGAGCAACAATTACTAGCTTTATTAAAAAGATATTTGCAGTTGGAATGGGTATATCCCTTAATAACTATGGACGACTACAAAACCTTAAATAAAAGCGATGAAAAAATTACAGTCTCAAAAATCATTGTTCCTCCCTCTCAAGATCTAGAAGATTTACACGAGTTAGCAATGTTAGGCAGTATGAAAAAAATTTGCGAATGGGCAATTTCCCTAGAAAAACTAGACCCTAAATACAAGCCTTTTGCTAGCGAACTGCAACAACTAGCAAAATCTTTTCAAGAAAAAGAGATCGTCAATTTAGTCAAGCAACATCTTACTCAGGAGTAAAACAGAATGGATTCTCTAAGTACCAACGGGTTTAATTTTCAATTCGATCTCAACGATCACAATATTTTAATTGTTGATGATAATCCGACTAATTTAGCGGTAATTGTTGATTATTTAGAAGATTCTGGCTTGACTATTTTAGTTTCTCAAGATGGAGAAAGTAGTTTAAAACGAGCTAAATATGCTAAACCAGGAATTATTTTACTTGATGTTTTAATGCCTGGTATTGATGGCTATGAAACTTGCCGACGTTTAAAAGCAGATTTAGGTACTAAAGATATTCCCGTGATTTTTATGACTGCTTTATCTAGTACAGAAGATAAAGTGAAAGGATTTGAAGTGGGAGCAGTAGACTACGTTACTAAACCAATTCAACCAGAGGAAGTATTAGCTAGAATCAAGCTCCACTTACAATTGCGCTTCATGACTCAAACTTTAGCCCGACAAAACGAACTACTTACAGTAGAAATAGAGCAGCGTAAATTAGTGGAAGCAAGGTTACACAAAATTAATGATAAATTACAAACTGAAGTTCGCGATCGCATTAATGCGGAAAAAGCCCTCAGTCAGCTTAACGAAGAACTAGAAAAGAGAGTAGAAGTAAGAACTTTGGAATTAAGGAAAACTAATCATCTCTTACACCAAGAAATTATCGATCGTAAACAAGCAGAAACTAAAGTAAGAAATTCTCTTCAAGAAAAAGAAGTATTACTCAAAGAAATTTATCATCGAGTCAAAAATAATTTACTAGTTGTTTCTAGTATGTTGGAGCTTCAAGCAAGTTGCATTGAAGAGCCAGAAATTATTAGAATGTTTCAAAATAGTCAAAATCGGCTTCATTCTATGGCATTAGTTCATGAACAACTATATCGCTCTCAGAATTTAAAGGAATTAGATTTAAGTAAATATATTGCAGTTTTAGCGGAAAAACTAGCAGATTCTTATGATATTACTGAGCAAGGTATTAACTTTTTACTAGATACAGAATTAATTTATTTAAATATAGAAACGGCTCATTCTTGTGGATTGATTATTAACGAATTGATTGCGAATGCTCTCGAACATGCTTTTCCTAATTGTAAAACTGGGAATATTTGGGTAAGCCTGAAAAGAGATAACAATAACCAAGATTATCCAATTGTTCTCCAAGTCAAAGATGATGGTGTAGGAATCCCCGAAGATTTTGACTTTTTTAACAGTGACTCTCTGGGTTTAAAACTAGTTCGTATTTTAACTAGACAAATTGAAGGAGAAATCGAAATACTAACAACTAATGGTACTTGTTTTACTATTACTTTCTCCGAACTAGATTATCGCGATCGACTATAGAATTAATTTAATTGTTGATAACTAATAGCTAATGGCTAATGTTAGTTAACCTCGCTGACGTAACTTAGGGTTGAAAATTTCGCTTAAACCTTCTCCTACTAAAGATAAACCTGTTACCATACAAGTCATAGCTAAACCTGGAAATAAAGCTGACCACCAAATCCCTGTTGGTAAAGCATCTAAAGCCAAGCGCAAATCGTGACCCCATTCGGGAATTTCTGATGGTAATCCTAAGCCTAAAAAGCCTAAACCACCTAAAATCAAGATAGCATCAGCAGCATTAAGGGTAAACAAGACAGGAACACTTTGAATTACATTAAAAAACAAGTAACGGGATAAAACTCTACTAGTAGATGCTCCCATTGCTTGGGCTGCTTCGATAAACAATTCTGTTTTAACACTTGTGGTGTGATTGCGAACAAGACGGTAATATTGGGGAATATAAGCAATACTGAGAGCGATCGCAGCATTAAATACTCCTTTTCCTACTACAAAGGCTAAAGTTACCGACAGTAGTAATCCAGGTAAAGTATAAATGGTATCCATTAGAAACAATAAAATTTTGTCTACTTTTCCTCCTAAGTAACCACTAACCAAACCTAAAGGAACACCTATAATCAAGCTAATAGTTGTTGCCAAAATAACTACTTTCAAAGCTGCTTGCGTACCAAAGAGAGTGCGAGAAAACACATCATAACCTTGTCTGGTAGTGCCAAACCAATAATCTACTCCTGGGGGTTCATGAATTGGATTACTTAAAGATTCTGTAGGGTCTTGCAACCATCCCCAAGCTTGCATTGAAGGAGCAAGTAGAGCAATTAAAATAAAACCAATAGTTATTACTAGTCCTACTATCATTAATTGTAGAGAAAGACTAGGACGAAAAAGAAGAGGTAATTTAAATTTGGTAGTGGTCATAATTTATTTTGTCATTGGTTATTAGTTATTAGTTATTAGTTATTAGTTATTAGTTATTAGTTATTAGTTATTAGTTATTGGTCATTGGTTTGGAAAGTTAGAGAATTAAGGTTTTGACTGTCGATACTTAGCAGCTTTAGTTAACAAAGAATCGGCAAAAGCGATCGCATCTTCTGCGGAATGTCCTCCTGTGAGTTGGGCTAATTCTTCTCGGCGCAATAAATGTTCATTTAAAGCTTTTACTCTTACTACTGTGCGAATATCGGGGATAGAAGAATCTCCATTTCTTTCTTTAGTAGCAGGGGAAGTTTCCTCAATAATATGTTTTTCAACTCGAAAATGACCATCTGCCATGGCTGCTACTAGGGGTTGGTGAGTAACACAGAGGACTTGATGTTTTTGACTAAGTTGATGGAGTTTTTCGGCGATCGCTTGGGCTACTTTTCCTGAAACTCCTGCATCGATTTCATCAAAGATGAGGGTACTAGATTTTTGTTCTGATTGAGAGAAACAAGCTTTTAAAGCCAAGAGAAAACGGCTCATTTCCCCTCCAGAGGCAATTATAGCTAGGGGTTGTATTTCTTCTCCAGCGTTAGGACTAAAATAAAATACTATTTTATCTGCGCCCATAGCTGTAGGAGGAGAAGGAATCAGACGGCATTCAAACAGAACTTTGTCCATTGCCAAAGGTTTAAGTTCTTTAACTAGCTGGGTGGCTAATTTGGTAGCTGCCTTTTGTCTGAGTTGAGTAAGTTTAGTGCAAACTTGTTCTAGCTTAGTTTGGGCAATTTCATATTCTTGTTCGAGGGCAGCAATAGATCGATCGCTATTGGTAAGTTGATTTAATTCTTGTTGTATATTTTCGTAATAGGCGATCGCTTCTGCTAAGGTTGAACCGTATTTACGACAAACATTTTTTAGGAGTCTAATTCTGGCTTCTACTTCTTCTAAGCGTTCTGGATCGGCTTCTAATTCTTCTCCATAGCTATTAATTTGTTGTCCTGCTTCTACTACTTGATTCAGCGCAGACTGTACGATCGAAAGAATTCCTTCTATTTCGCTATCATACTCTACCATTTCTGTAAGGTTTGCCTCTGCTTGGGCTAAGAGATCTGCTGCTGCTGGTTCGTCTGTATCGTTTTGATAGAGAATTTGATAACTTTGGTAACTTAGTTGTTGTAGTTCAACTACATGAGAAAGGCGATCGCGTTCTTGTTCGAGTTGTTCTAACTCGTCTGCTTCAGTTAATTCGGCTTCTTTTAGATCTTTAAGCTGATATTCTAATAAATCTTTTCTTTGCAGTAGTTCTTGTTCTGATTGACGGCGTTTAGCTAAAGCTTGTTTAGCCTGTTGACAAATTAGATAAGCAGCAGCTACTTTTTCTCTTTGCTTCAGTAAAGATTTGCCACCATAGGAGTCTAATAATTCTCGCTGTCTTTCAGGAATCAACAAATTAACAGTTTGTCCTTGGGCAGTAATTTCTACCAAACCAGAACGTAACTCACTTATTATCTGACGGTTAACAGTCACACCATTAACTCGACAGCGCGATCGCAACTTTTCTTTAACCACAGCTAGTTCACGAGAACAAACCAGAGTATCTTCATCTAAAGGTTCAATTTTTTGTGCTGCTAACAACTCTAGCAAAGTGGAATTGAGTTGAAAAGTAGCTTCTATAATTGCTCGATCGCTACCACCTCGGATCATACGCGAATTAACTTTACCCCCCAGTGCTACATCGATCGCATCAAGGATAATCGATTTTCCTGCCCCTGTTTCTCCTGTCAGGACATTTAAACCCTGGTTAATATCTAATTCCAGGCGATCGACTAAAGCAAAATTGTTAATTCTTAAAGCAACAAGCATTTATATTAAGCTCAATCAATTTAAGCAGAGGTTGCATTAATAAGTATAAAAATAATCAATGATCAATACTATCAGCAGTGTAGCGGAAGACAAAAGCAAGGGAAATAATTCGGAAAAAATCCCTCGATCTTTAATTTTATTTCATATTTTGTTTACTACTTATGTGCATTCTATGCTTTTGGAGATTACCATTGTAATAGTTTTGAAGATATATTGATGAATCCTAATCTAATTATTCCCGTTGGCACACAAATTGTCAGTAGGATTGAATTAAAAGATAAAAATAATCAAGTTTTATGTGTACGAGGTGCAGTAGGAGTTGTGATTAAAGCACCTACAGATAATTCTCATGCTTATCAAATAAAGTTAGCTAATGATGCTGAAGTAATTCTTAGTCGCCACGAATTTAGCATCCGCAAGCACTATCAAAAACAAGGATTACAGTATGCCCAAGAGATATTAGCAGAGTTAAATCTTTATGACTATGTTATTTATCGTTGTGTAGTTGGTTCAAGAGCTTTTGGTTTAGACAATGCGGATTCCGATACAGATTTAAGGGGAATTTATTTACCACCTGCGGATATTCATTGGTCTTTGTATGGTATCCCCGAACAGTTAGAAAATAAAGAGAATCAAGAATGTTATTGGGAACTACAAAAGTTTCTTATTTTGGCATTAAAAGCCAATCCCAATATTTTGGAATGTTTATATACGCCAATGGTAGAAAAAAAGACCGCGATCGCGGAAGAGTTATTAGGAATTAAAGAAATATTTTTATCTCAGTTGGTTTACCAAACTTATAATGGTTATGCTATGTCTCAGTTTAAGAAAATGGAACAGGATTTACGTAATTCTGGGGAAATTAGACT
>JASJDI010000180.1 GCA_030065155.1 Xenococcaceae cyanobacterium MO_188.B29 | reverse complement strand
AAAATATAATAATGTTTTATATTGTCAAAGGGGACAAGGTTATTTATGCTTGTTTATGGGTTGATAAGTTAGTTGATCTTAATAAAACTTTTGTCAACTTATTTTTTTAGTGTAGGTTAGTAGTTAAAACAAGCTTTAGTTTGAATATAATCGGTAACAGATATTTTCTGTGCTATGACTTGAAGCTAGTTGACTTCACCAAAAAAACGAGTTAATTGACACAAAGACTTGATGTTATTAGCTAGATTTATCAGTCCGAATAAAGATAATTCAATTTCATAATTTAGTCATAATTTTTGGCTGAAAATAGGGAGGAATAAAAATATGCCCATTGCTGTAGGAATGATTGAAACCCTTGGTTTCCCTGCTGTAGTAGAGGCTGCGGATGCGATGGTTAAAGCAGCCCGTGTTACCCTCGTTGGCTACGAGAAAATTGGTACTGGTCGTGTAACAGTAATAGTAAGAGGTGATGTTTCTGAGGTTCAAGCTTCTGTATCTGCGGGAATTGAAGCAGCTAATCGGGTAAATGGTGGAGAAGTATTATCTACTCATATTATTGCTCGTCCTCATGAAAACCTGGAGTACGTGTTACCAATTCGCTATACCGAAGAAGTAGAGCAGTTCCGAACGTACTAAAGAAATCTGAAAATAGCAAGAGTTATAGTTTTCAACAATCAAAAATATGGCTAAGACTTTCTCTAAGACTATTGTTTTGTCAACATTATTCTTGCTATTCGAGTTGGGTGGGTTGCTCAACTGAATGAATCAGCCACCACAATCGCTTATAACATTGAGCAACTATTTATTAATAAAGACTAAGGAGTAGAGTTCATGTCAATTGCAGTTGGAATGGTAGAAACCTTAGGTTTCCCTGCTGTAGTAGAAGCTGCGGATGCGATGGTTAAAGCAGCCCGTGTTACCCTCGTTGGCTATGAGAAAATTGGTACTGGTAGGGTGACTGTCATAGTAAGAGGAGATGTTTCTGAAGTTCAAGCATCTGTATCTGCTGGCATAGAAAATGTTAGACGGGTCAATGGGGGTCAAGTATTGTCTCACCACATTATTGCTCGCCCTCACGAAAATTTGGAATATGTACTACCGATTCGCTATACAGAAGCAGTAGAACAGTTTCGGGAAAGTGTTAATCCTCAACCTCTAAGAAGACCATAGAAATCCCTCAATTAGTAAATGCAAATTGCCAAAGTTCGCGGTACTGTTGTTAGCACCCACAAAGCTCCTAGTATGACAGGGGTAAAGCTGTTATTGGTACAATTTATGGATGAACAAGGACAGCCAATACCTAAGTACGAAGTCGCTGGTGATACAGTGGGTGCTGGTATTAATGAATGGGTTTTAGTAAGTAGAGGTGGTGCTGCTCGTACTGAAAGTGGGAAAGAAAATCGACCATTAGATGCAATGATAGTGGGAATAATAGACACAGTAAGTGTGGATAATCGTTCGCTCTACAGCAAAAAAGTAGCAGAGCGTTTTTAGCAGGTATTTAAAATCCATCAAGACATAGTTGAACTAGTTATTAACAAACCATGACTTAATCTAAAATTTAGGAGGAATTGAGACAATGGCAGTCCGCACTAAAGCGGCTCCCCCGACTCCTTGGTCAAATAATCTAGCTGAACCGCAAGTAGATAGCAGTGCCTACGTACATTCATTCTCCAGGTTAATTGGGGATGTGCGAGTAGGTGCAAATGTATTTATAGCCCCTGGTAGTTCGATTAGAGCAGATGAAGGCACGCCATTTTACATTGGTGAAAGTACCAATATTCAGGATGGAGTTGTTATTCACGGTCTAGAAAAGGGTCGGGTAGTAGGGGACGACGGGCAAGATTATTCTGTCTGGATTGGGAAAAATACTTGCATTACCCATATGGCATTGATCCACGGACCTGCTTATGTAGGAGATAAATGCTTTATTGGTTTTCGCTCGACAGTATTTAATGCCAAGGTGGGAGACGGTTGTATTGTCATGATGCACGCTCTAATTCAGGATGTAGAAATTCCCCCAGGGAAATATGTCCCATCAGGAGCAGTCATCGTCAATCAACAACAGGCAAATCGTTTACCCGAAGTTACCCAAAGCGATCGATCTTTTGCTCATCATGTAGTGGAAATTAATGAAGCTTTGTTGGCCGGCTATCGCTGTGCCGACGATATCGCTTGTGTCAGTGAGACAAAAAATCAACTAACTGACAAGCAAGTACAAGCAGGGGAAACTTTGGGAGCAAAAGGCAGTAAAGAAAATACTTATTCAAATTCGGTAGGGAATATGAGTTTAAGTTCAGACATTAGAGCGCAGGTCAATTCGCTCCTGTCTCAAGGTTGCAGTATTAGCACAGAGTACGCCAATCAACGTCGTTTCAAAACCAAGTCTTGGTTAAGTGGAGGTCAGATTTCTGGCAGAAAAAACCAAGTCATAGCTGAGTTGGAATCGATTTTGGCGCAACATCAAGGAGAATATGTTCGGGTTATTGGCGTTGATACCAATGCCAAGAAAAGAGTCGCCGAAATTATCGTTCAACGTCCTGGGGATGCTCTCAGCAACGGTAATGGCAAATCTAATGGTAGAAACGGCAATAGTTACAGTAGTAATGGTAGAAGCAGTAATACCCAAGCTAGTAGTAATGGCAGTAGTGGTTTAAACTCAGAAGTAGTAAGCCAATTGCGATCGCTAATTAGTCAGGGTTGCAATATCGGTATAGAACACGCGAACAAACGCCGTTTTAAAACCAAATCTTGGCTTACAGGTGGGCAAATTAGTGGCAGCGAAAGCCAAGTAATGAGACAAGTAGAATCTGCTTTGGCTGAGTATTCTGGAGAATATGTCCGACTGATTGGTGTTGACCCCGATGCCAAGAGAAGAGTAGCCGAAATGATCGTTCAACGCCCTGGTGATACCCCTGGGAATTCTTCTCAGAACGGTTTTGCCACTAACTACAGTAGTAAAAAAGTTAGCAACGGAAATGGGCATGGTAATGGTAGTTTAAGCTCTGAATTAGCCCAAAAAGTCCATTCGCTTCTGGCTTCTGGATACAAAATTGGCACGGAACACGCTAGCAAACGTCGCTTTAAAACCAAATCTTGGCAAAGCTGCTCTCCTATTGATAGCAACCGCGAAGCAGAAGTAATTGCAGCCCTGGAGGCTTGTTTAGCAGAACACGCTGGTGAGTACGTCCGCATGATTGGCATTGACGCTGATGCTAAACGAAGAGTATCAGAAACTATTATTCAAAGACCTGGAGATACTCCTGTTGCTCAGAGTAGTTCTTCTACTACATCTAGCTATAGCAATGGTAATGGCAATGGTAATGGTAAAGGAACTAGTCATCGCTATAGCAATGAATATAGCCATCGTCATCTAAGCGATGAAGCTCTAGCTACAATACGTTCTCTCCTTGCTAGTGGATACAAAATTGGCACGGAACACGCTAGTAAACGTCGTTTTAAAGCCAAATCTTGGCAAAGTTGTTCTCCGATCGAGAGTGGTCATGAATTAGATGTAATTGCAGCTTTGGAAGTTTGTTTGGCAGAACACGAAGGCGAATACGTCCGCCTGATTGGCATAGATGCTGATGCTAAACGAAGAGTATCAGAGACTATTATTCAACGTCCATAAGGTATATCCAGGTTGCGTTAGTAATTGTCATTTCCCTAGAGGATAAGGGATAGCTTTTTCAGTCACCGTTGTCTGCTGTGACTGGAGAATACCAGTCAAGAGCTTTAGCCCTTGCTCATTAGTAACTGATTAAGCTTCCCCTTTCCCTTCCTGATTCTAAATAACTATGTATTTACCGCCTCTGCAACCTGTTAGTAATAAAGATGTATGTATCAGTGGGGATGTAACTATCGATCCTAGTGCAGCATTAGCTCCTGGAGTTATTCTCCAAGCTGCACCTAATAGTCGAATTATTATCGGAGCAGAAGTTTCTATTGGTATGGGAACTGTAATTAATGCCTATCAAGGTGAGATTACTATAGCTAGTGGTGTCACCCTAGGAGCAGGAGTTTTAATTGTTGGTGCTGGGGAAATTGGTAGTAATGCCTGTATCGGTACGGCAACTACTATTTTTAACAATTCTGTTGATTCCATGGCAGTGATAGCTCCAGGCTCTCTTATTGGCGATATTTCTCGCCAACATAATATTCAAGAAACTCAGAATAATAATCATCATCAATCTTCAGATCGAGAAATACCATCTTCCACAGCAGAAGTTGCTCAAGAAAATGGTTTTCAAACAGAATTAAAATCTGACCATGAACTAAATTCTAAAACAGCAGAAGATCAAAAAGTAACAGAGACAAAATCTGATTTAGATCCAGAAATAACAGATACAGCAGAAGTAGAGTTAGAAGCAGAAAAAAATAATTCTCAAGCTGGAAAAGATGCTAATCCAGTTGTGGGGCAGGTCTATATAAATCAACTTTTACTGACCCTCTTTCCTCACTATCAAGCTGCAAACTCTAATTCTGAACCAAATACCCTTGAATAACTCAAATATTACTCTTGAAAATACTCAAATTCATTTACTGTTGAGGAATATAGACCTTAAAAGGTATTTTTTGTTGCCGATCTATTTGAGTCAAAAGTAATGAGTTTTAAAAAAAACAGATCGGTATTTATACCTAAAAAATTGAGAATTAAGACAATAAATAAAACTGTCAATAAAGATAGTAACAATTCTTAACTTCTCAATTAAATCAACATAATTAATATTCATCAGGGAAATTAATATGTCATAAAAATAATTGCAATTAAAAATAAGAGAAAATCAAGATAATTTGATAATATAAAAAACAAAGATTATGTTAAGATAAGAACTTGAAAAAGATAGTTAACTTGAGTATTAGCTAACAATATTTCTAATAGCGAGATATCTTACTTAATAGATTTTTTCCCCCACATCAAAGAGTCGTGTCTTGTTTGACTCTACAGAGGAAAAATTAAGCGTTTTAATTATGGAGGAATGACCCCAATGGCAACCAAAACATCCGCTGGCTTTAAGGCAGGTGTACAAGACTATCGTTTAACTTATTACACCCCTGACTACACACCCAAAGATACTGACTTACTTGCTTGTTTCCGTATGACTCCTCAGCCTGGAGTTCCTCCAGAAGAGGCTGGTGCTGCGGTAGCTGCTGAGTCCTCTACTGGTACTTGGACAACAGTTTGGACTGATGGATTAACTGACCTCGATCGTTATAAAGGTCGTTGTTATGAAGTAGAACCAGTTCCTGGTGAAGACAATCAATATTTCTGTTTTGTTGCTTATCCTTTGGACTTGTTTGAAGAAGGTTCTGTGACTAACGTTTTGACCTCTTTGGTTGGTAACGTATTTGGATTTAAAGCTTTACGGGCTTTACGCTTAGAAGATATCCGCTTTCCTGTTGCTTTAATTAAAACATTCCAAGGTCCTCCTCACGGTATTACTGTTGAGAGAGATAAGTTAAATAAGTATGGTCGTCCCCTCCTAGGTTGTACTATTAAGCCCAAACTAGGTCTTTCTGCTAAAAACTATGGTCGTGCAGTTTATGAATGTCTTCGTGGTGGTCTAGACTTCACTAAAGACGACGAAAACATCAACTCTCAGCCTTTCATGCGTTGGCGCGATCGCTTCCTCTTCGTTCAAGAGGCGATCGAAAAATCTCAAGCAGAAACTAACGAAATCAAAGGTCACTACCTTAACGTTACTGCTGCTACTTGTGAAGAAATGCTCAAACGGGCTGAATTCGCTAAAGAAATCGGCACACCCATTATCATGCATGACTTCTTAACTGGTGGTTTTACAGCTAATACCACTTTAGCTAAGTACTGTCGTGATAATGGTTTATTACTTCACATTCACCGCGCTATGCACGCAGTAATCGATCGTCAAAGAAATCATGGTATTCACTTCCGTGTATTGGCTAAGTGCTTGCGCTTATCTGGTGGTGACCACTTACACTCTGGTACAGTTGTGGGTAAACTAGAAGGTGAACGAGGCATCACTATGGGCTTTGTCGATCTTATGCGTGAAGACTACGTAGAAGAAGATCGTTCTCGCGGTATTTTCTTTACTCAAGACTATGCTTCTATGGGTGGAGTTATGCCTGTAGCTTCTGGTGGTATCCACGTATGGCATATGCCTGCACTGGTAGAAATCTTTGGTGATGATTCCTGCTTACAATTTGGTGGTGGTACGCTGGGACACCCTTGGGGTAATGCTCCTGGTGCAACTGCTAACCGTGTAGCTTTAGAGGCTTGTATTCAAGCTCGTAACGAGGGTCGTTCCTTGGCTCGTGAAGGTAACGATGTTATCCGTGAAGCATGCCGTTGGAGTCCTGAATTGGCTGCTGCTTGTGAACTTTGGAAAGAAATCAAATTTGAATTTGAGGCAATGGATACTCTCTAAGTTCGGTTAATGGCGATTAGTCAACAGTGAACAGTTATAAATTGCTAAATCTGGTAACTAATCGCTAAATAACTGAGTCGGGACAGGTGGTATTAATGTATCCAAAACAAATTGCTCAAGATACAGCAAAAGTTCTTCAAAGTTACCTCACTTATCAAGCAGTACGAACTATTATCAACCAACTGAGAGAAACTAATCCTTCTCAATCAATCTGGCTAAGTCACTACTCAGATAGTGCCAAGATTCAAGATGGAGAGGCTTATCTTGATGGTTTGATGACAGAGAATAAGGAGTTATTGCTGCGAATTCTTACAGTTAGAGAAGAAATAGCCCAACAGGTGTTGGATTTTCTCCCTGAAATGGTGCGTACTGGGATTAGTCAGGCAAATGTAGAACATCGTCGTAAGCTACTAGAGCGTCTTACTCAGTCCCAATCCTCAAATTCTACACCTCATCCAGAAAACACAAATGCAGAGTCAGATTTAGATACAGATGACTCTTCTAACCAAACCAATTTTGATACATAGGAAATAAGCAGATGAAAACTTTACCAAAAGAACGTCGTTACGAAACTCTTTCTTACTTGCCCCCTTTAAGCGATCAGCAAATCGCTAAACAGATCGACTATATGCTCGATCAAGGTTATATCCCTGGAGTTGAGTTTGAAAAAGATCCTACTCCTGAACTTCATCACTGGACTTTGTGGAAGTTACCTCTATTCGATGCTAGAAGCGCACAAGATGTACTTAACGAAGTTCGCGAATGTCGTTCTGAGTATTCTGATTGTTATATCCGCGTAGTTGGATTTGATAATCTCAGACAATGTCAAACTGTTAGTTTCATTGTGTATAAGCCTGGAACTAGCCGTTACTAAGTTACGGAAGTTAAAAAATTTGTTTCTCAAGTCACCGTTACACCGCCCTTCGGGTTCAACAGTTTGACGGGCGGTATAAATGCCCGACACAGGTTCGGGCAACACGCCCTTCTCAACGGAGGACACCTCCCTTCGGGTTCAGCAGTCGCTTCTGGGGGAAACCCCCGCCCTCGACAGTTCCTTTAAGCGGGGGAACCCCGCCAACGGACTGTCTCGCAAGACCGCGCTGCTTCACCGCACCGCAACTGTTTCACCGTGAAACGAACGGGGCTTACAAGCTCTTGAATTCGATTCAAGAGACAGCCCCTCCGGTGCCTGCGGTGACCGGTGTTCCCCAGTCATGTTGATTGTTTAAGTCTCCCTAATTATGGGAGACTTTATTTTTTTTGGTTAGGATTATCTTGATACACTACTAGAACCAATCTTTATCAAAAAGATACAAAGTAATGCAAAATAGTTTTTTTAATGATTCGTTGGATAAAAAGAGTATTAAACAACGCATTCGTAAACTAAGCAAAGCTAAAGTTGGTTTCTATAGCATTGGTCTGTATCCAGCCTCCCTTGCTTACAATTCAGCCATGCAAAAGAGTGAAAAATCTTTATTATTAGCTCCTCGTCCTGGTAGAGATTTATTAGGAGCATTTTCAGAAGATGACATTAAGGGGATGGATCCTAGACACGTTGTTAAAATGCGTCGTATGGCTCATCACAAAGATGAGAGTGAATCAGTACCTAATACTTTAGAATATCTTATTATCAAATGTGATTTGGTACTTTTGAGCGCGAACAGCAAATATATAGAAAAAGACTTAGCAGAAGCCTGTCACATCAGAGAGAAACTGAACCGTCATAACGTAGTGCTAGCCTGTCTAGCAGGATCTTTTAACCATGACGAAAGCACGAACAATTCTTATGTATTATGTGAAAAAAATCCTAATTTAGCCTTTTTTTCTGGTTTTCACAGACATGGCGCCTTAAGAGACCCTTTAGATAGCTTTACTGCTAATTTTTGCCACCCTGATGCTTTAACAGCTTTAATTGGGGCACATATGCTCAATAAACTATCTCCTAATATTCAAGTTTCTCCTGGTATCCATAATGTCGAGGCGCAATATATTAAGGCTGCTAAAAACATTGCTTCTATTTTTGCCGGATTTGGTTATGAATATCATCGGCAACATCCAGGACTTCTCCCAACTTTACTCACCTTATTGCTCCATCAATGTCTCGACCAAGCAGCAACTGTTTCTATGTCCCGCCAAGATCGTCACAAACTCTATAGTCAGCAAACTATAGCTTTGACAGAGTTGGGGTATGCTGTACCAAGAATTGAAGCAACTCTCAATAAAGGTGGTTTTACAGAAAGAGCTCGCGACCACACCTTTTCTCAGTTGACAGCTATGGTAGCTGATGTGCGAGGTAGTATGATGTTACCTGTAAAAGGAAAGCCCACTAGAAACTTTCAAGCTGGGCAAGCACTAGCCCATGGTATGCATGAACATGGTCGTTGTCCAATCAGTATTGAAGAGTTTGAGCAGTGGTGTGAGAATGCTGGCTTGAATAAAGGAGCTTTAGAAGGACTAAAAGCTTTGAAGTATTGGCCACAAATTGAAGAGAAATACTCTATTCAACACCATGATGCCTCAATGGTTAATCTTCTTTATAAAGGACTATATGGCAGTGAAGTGGAAAAAGATTTTGCCTTTGAAGTAATGACAGAAAGCAGACAATTATCGAATTATTGCCAAGAGTCTGTGAGACATACTCATAGTCGAAAATATGCCGAAGCTCTGAATAACATTGAACAACCTGATGCCCTTGAATTAATTTCTAATGCTGTTATTGCCAATAATGCGAAAAAAGCTATTCGTAACGATATCAGTATTGAAGAAAGAGAGATTCAACCAGACGATCCTGCCTATTTACAAGTGATGGATTATATTGAACAGGGGGCATAATGAGACTAATTACACTTATTTTTGATTAAACAGTGGAGAAAGACCAACGGATTTTACACTTAGAAAATCGCTAGAAAAAAATCCAATATAATTCTATTCAATCTGTAAGCAGATGGATAAAATAATCAAAACACGCTACATTAGCCATTGTTGGTTTCGATAAAGGTAAAAAAATTCAATGCTGGAGTTATATCAATTTGAACTTTCCCAATACTCAGAAAAAGTACGCTTAATTTTAGATTATAAAGAGCTAGAGTATCGCAAAATTGAAGTTACTCCTGGCGTTGGACAAATAGAATTAATGCAGAAGTCTGGACATCGTCAAGTACCAGTACTAAAAGATGGCAATACTTATATTGCAGATTCTACTGAAATTGCTTTATATCTCGACCGTAAGTATCCTGAGCGTCCTCTTCTTCCTGAAAACCCTGTAGAAAGAGGACAATGTTTATTAATTGAAGAATGGGCAGATTCTTCTATCGGTTTAAAAGGGCGTAAAGCTTTTATTGGTGCGTTAAATCAATATCAAAACTTCCGTACCTCTATTTTACCCAAAGAAGTACCCGATCTAGTCAAGAATATAGTCAGTGCTATTCCAGGAGAATTTTTAGATGTTTTAGGTACTGGAGTCGGTTTAGGTGGTGATGCAGTTAAAGAAGCAAATAAATGTTTACAACAAGATTTAGAAGCTCTCAGTTTAATTTTGCAGAATCGTCCTTATCTAGTAGGAGATAGTCCTTCTTTGGCAGATTTGGCAGTAGCTGGATTGAGTGTAATTTTAAAATTCCCTGAAGGTGATTATTTAGATATTCCTGAACAACTAAAAGGAAAGGGTATTCCTGGACTAGCTGATAATATTATTTATGAGCCATTCTTTGCTTGGCGCGATCGCGTTTATGCACAATACCGTAAATCTTCTGGTTCAACAACCAGTAAAACCGACGGTTCTGCGCCAACTTCGATCGAAATAGAGTAAAACTTATAGAACTCATTAAGTTGGGTCATATCCTGTCTCGCCCAACTTTTCTTTAACTACGATATAATTAAACTATAGACTAGATCAACACAAGGGGCCGTAACGGTTTCGACAGGTTGGTGAAAGCTAATTTGTGATTCAGGTCGAGAGTGAGTATCCTCTCGTAAATCAAGACTCAAAAACAATGTAACTGCGAATAAAATCGTAAAATTTGAGCGTCAGGCGGTATTAGCCTAAGTCAAAAACTCTGACTTGCTCGTCTCTGGTTTGACTCCGTTAAGGATTAGAGACCAACCCCCAACGGATGCTCTAGTTGGTTATCTTTGGTTGACCGACTAGTTAAGACTTTACCAAAGAATCCCACCGTCAGGGATAAGTGATGGTTCCCGTCTGAGGATAAGAAAGACTAAGCCTGTGAATGAGCAGAGAGTCAATACCCAGTCTGGACAGCAGTTCAACTCTGCTCGGCTCCACTAATTTTTTCAGAAAACTATTTAATAGGTAATCTAAAGTTTTTTTAGATTACCTATTAGGTAATAGAGGTATTTTAATCAAAAAGCGATTTATTTTTGGCTTGTAGCTGTCAGTTATTTATCTGTCTACTAGTCAAAACTAATATCTATAAGTTAAATTTCCTATAGAGAAATAGTTGTCACCGTTACACCACCGTAAAACGAACGGGGTGTATAAACTTCTGAGGTCTCCTCAGAAGACAGCCCCTCCGCTGCCTTCTTACGAAGTTTGCTCAAGTCGGGGAACCCCTGAAGGGTTCAGTAGTTGCTTCAAGCGGTGCGCGGGGAGGGGGGTTTTTAATAGTTTTAAGTTCTGTACATACAGTTGATTCATTTGTTTCTAAAACCCCCCTTCCACCCCTGGTGATTTTTAATCACTATCGCGAACGCGCACCGAGGGAAACCCCTTCGGGTTCAACACTTTTCTTAAGCGGGGGAACCCCGCCACCGAAAGTGTTTCACCGCCCAACGCAACTTTGCGCTGCGGTGACCGGTGTTCCCCGGTCAGAATACTATAGATTGAAAAAAGACTAAATATTTGTGTCTTCAGGACATTTTTTACTAAATCGATATAAATAAAATGGTTAATAGCCTATTAACTGACCGCAGAATGCGGTCAGCGTTACTCCGTCGTTTTACGGCGGAGTAACGCTGACTTATTCTGAAAAATCCGAGTAAATAGGAACATTAAAAGCAGAAAATACATCTTATTTATAGATAGCAATATCTAGATCGCTTAACCAAAAATTATCAATACTTTGCTTAAGATCATAAATACTAAATACTTAATAATTGTCCGCAATGTACAAAATAATAAAAATATTACTAACCACCGGGATTGTACTTAGTATTCAACCAGCAGAAGCAATTCCTTCTAAGCCCAAAATAGTCGAAAATCAACTTGCACAGAATCCTAATCAAATGATGGAATTAGCAGATGCTTGGGGTTTTGAGCTTACAAAATGCCAAGGAAATGTAGCTGTGATTAGTCATGATATTACAGGAGAAAAGGCTTGTATAGTCCCTAATTCTGACATAAAAGCAGGTAATTTTATTTACGATTCTACTAATAATAAAATTTATCCAGAAACAATTCAAGAAACAAGTATTAATAACGCTGATACGCAACCTAGAGGAGTAGGAACAAACGAAATAGTATTTGATTTTACTAATGCTTACGATTATGGTGTCTGTCTTGATAATATTCTTTTAGCTTATGAAAATAGACAAGTAGAATTACAGCAAGCAACAAAAAATGAATGCGCCAAAAATATTTTAAATACGTTTGGTAATACTTTATCTAAAGATACTGCTTTAGAGTTAATCACCTCAGCTGATTCCTATGCTACCGAAGATTTAGATATAAAACTTTATCCTACTTTTGGCTTGCGTCGAAGAGTAGCGATTAATTTTGGCTATGTTTATGATATCGATCAAAATAATGATGATATTTGGAACTATGTTAATGTCAATCGCTAATAGGTTGTGTGGCTAATTATTATTTACTGATTACTGATTATTGGTTGCTCAATTTTCGACAAAGTCACGACGGCGATTCTTCAAGGTGAGGAAACCTCACCTAATCTCGCCATCAAAACTATTTGGTGTTTTGCTTTTTGCATTCTATGTGTTCAGCAACGCCGAAAATTTTTATAACTAAATAGGCAAATTCTTTGTCCCCACACTCCCTCACACCAATTCCAAAGGATATGTTGTAACAAATCAATAATCCAATTAATGGTTCATATGATTATGTTGTTTCATTTCTGAATTAGGCATTTGATGATTATGCTCGGATTCTCCTGACTGGAGTTGAAAGACACTCATGCTGTTTTGCCCTAAGCTCATTAATCCCATAGAGACAGCACCAACGCTAAAGAGTCCCATAGAAACAAAACCGATCGCGACTGCGCCCATGGGAACTAATCCAATTGAAATAAATCCGTGGGGAATAGCACCAATTGAAATAAATCCGTGAGGAGAAACGCCAATGGAGATTATACCGTCATGAGGTGCAAAACCAATAGAGAATAATTTCCTTTTTGCTTTTGGCTTATCCATTTATTTTGTGTATATGTCTATATTAAGTACAGGTAGAAAACCGTAACCTAATATTTTGTCTCTGTCAAAAGACAAGCTGTCAAACCAATCGATCGACAAAATAGACATCTTCAAAAATAAGCAGAATGGATGATCTTAAATATTTAAAGAATTAAATTTGGTTAAATTTTTATTTTTGTTATACAATGGAAAAGTTGCCAAAAAATAATTCGGCGTAAGGCTCGGTAGCTCAGTTGGTTAGAGCAGGGGACTCATAAGCCCAAGGTCGGCAGTTCAAATCTGCCTCGAGCCATTTGGAACATGTACAGTGACTAATTATTTGTCGTTAGAGTCAAATTATTGTCGTCGGGACTAATTATTTACCTTAAGGACAAATTACTGTCTTCGGCATAGTAGTGACTAATTGATGTCGTTAATTTATGTTATACGAGTCCCCTGCTCTCTTTCAATCCATCCTAACATTTCAAAAAAAAACACAACTATCATTGGCGAGAAAATCTTTATAGTTTTTGTGCAGTTCAATTTCCAACCCAACCCATCACGAAATGGTCTTTGAAACATTTATCTTTCTCAATCTCTTGAGATATCTCTTGTGCTCTTTCAACCCAACCCATCACACAATCTGACTTTTCACGGCATCTTTTAGAGACAAGTAAGTTAGGTAACAATATCCGCTAACTTTTGTGCAATCTTGAGGTTTCCTCCACCAAATCTTCTAAACCCATTGAAAGTGTGCTCATCCCTCGCTCCAAAGCTTCAA
>JASJDI010000179.1 GCA_030065155.1 Xenococcaceae cyanobacterium MO_188.B29 | reverse complement strand
CTTTTAAATCCGAAAATTGCTCTTTTAAGATTGTTTCTACTTCCTTCTCACTTAAACCATTTCTTTGGGCGACATTCTTGATGTCACTTTCAATTACTTCTCTAACAATTTTTTTCGCTAATCTTTTAGTATATGTTCTAGTTTTTTCCCCAAAATTAAACTCTTCACTAAAAGGCTTTTTGCAACGGTCACATTTTAATTGTCTTCGATTTACTTTTAAATATACTTGGTGCTCTGATTGAGGTAAATCTCTCACTAAATACTCATGGTTTTGGTGTAGGCGATCAGGCGAAGCCTGCCAGTCAAGCTGGGCGCTTTTTTTTCCGCAACGAGGACAACGAGCTTTTTTTTCAATATTTTCTACAGTAAGAACTACTCCAAATCCTTCAATAAACTGATAATCTCTAACTTTTAATTCTGGCAATTTAATTATTTGATTAAATATATTAAGCTCTGCAAAAGATGCCATCTAAATCAATAAGTAATTACACTACTACTTTTATATCGTTTATCATATGATGACACTTGCTAAAAATCAAGCAATATCAAGCTTTTCAGTCTTATTTGCCTTCAGACATATGTGGCGATCACGCAGTGCCAGCTTCGCTGATCGCCTTTCTTTTTAGCATAGTCAAATCGGAAGAACCAGAATAATTAAATTTTTAGGTAATTTAAATCAAGAATATCTGGAACAATTAAATCAAGCATTATCGATAATATTAGGTTTATCTGACACTATTTAGATATCTTTCTAGCTTTTGCTGATTCTAGGTTGCATCGAGTTATAACTTATTTAAGACATCATCGTCAGCGAGGTATTAACTTTCCCAAATCAGTTAACGATCGATTACAAAGAGCTAGGAACTATCTCGATCGAGCAATGGAAGCCGATCTCACTGCTGCTAAGGTAGGTTGGTGTAATCTAAGTTTAGTAGAAAGTATGTGGGCAGGAGAAGTTGCCGTTTTTAGTCAGGCACAACAAGAAATAGCCCAGCAAGATCAAAGAACCAATTTTTTGTTTGGGGCTAATTTTTTTCGCCACTCACCAGATAAGAAAGAATATAATCGCCGTTTTCAAGAGCTATTTAACTTTGCTACTGTACCTTTTTACCCACAACAGGGAAAAAAAACTTTGCTCGTGTCGAGCGCCTGGTTACATGGTTAAATCAAAATAAGATAACCGTAAAAGGACATCCCTTAGTTTATTTTCAAAAGTGGAATATTAACTGTAGTTATTGAGGCTCACCATTAAATAACTTATACGAACAGGATTTAGTATTACAGGAGTTTGACTAATTTCTAATTTTTGAGCTAATTGGGTTTCTATTAACCTTTCTCCAGAGGCAATTTCTGTCATATAGTTAAAGGTAGGGTTAGCTTAGTAGGAGATTTTGCTTATGCTCCTACTCCAACTCTAGGGCAGAGTGGTTGTCGAGCAATCGAAGATGCAGAAGTGTTGTGTCGCTATTTAGTAACTACTAATATTAGTGTGGAAGATGCTTTAAAACGTTATGAAACTGAAAGAAAAAAGAGAGTAACCCAGTTAATGTTAAAAGCTCGTAAACGTACTGACACAATTTACAACCAAGTGCCAGCAAAAACCCAGCAATGGTACAAACAGTTAAAACAAGAACAACCGAAAGACGTTACTGATGCTATTTCTAAAATTATTTTAGGAGGACTATTGCACTAAATATTGCTCATTAAACCATCATGTTAGGTAAATTAACCACCCATGTTTTAGATATAGCTCACGGTTGTCCTGGGAAGGGGATCGAGATCGAACTTTGGAGAATTCAATCTGGCTCAAATGGAGAAGAAAAAAATTTATTGAAAACTACCACAACTAACCATGACGGACGCACTGATGAACCCTTGTTAGTGGGGGAAGAATTTGCCCCAGGAGTCTATGAGTTGGTTTTTAAAGTGGGAGATTATTTTGCTAGTAGGGAAAAAAATTTGCCCAATATTCCTTTTTTAGAGTATATTCCTGTACGTTTTGGAATTGTTGAGGATAAATCTCACTATCACGTTCCCTTATTAGTTTCTCCTTGGTCTTATAGTACTTATCGGGGAAGTTAATCAGAGCAAAAGTAATCTTACGTTTTGATAGTTTTTTGTCATTAGTCCTTTTTTCAGACAGGTTTACTAATAACCAAAAATCATGTTAGTTACTAAACAGCCATTATTTCGTAAGTTTTGGTATCCAGTAATTCCTATGAGTGAATTAGAGGATAAACCAAAATCTTTTGAATTACTAGAACAACCTCTAGTATTATGGTTAGACCCAGAAGGAAAACCAGCAGCAGTAGAAGATAGATGTTGTCACCGCACAGCAAAACTTTCTCTAGGAAAAGTAATCGGAGGGAATATCTGTTGTGCTTATCACGGATGGACATTTGACAGTTCGGGAAATTGCGTTTGCGTTCCCCAGAGTCAAGATAAAACTATTTCCCCTAGCTATAAGGTAAAAGCTTACAAGTGCGTAGAAAAGTACGGCTATGCTTGGGTATGCTTAGAGGATGCTATTAAAGATATTCCTCAAATTCCTGAAGCTTTAGACCCTGAATTTCGCTTAATTCCTGAGTTTTACGAGACTTGGAATTGTGCAGGGTTGAGGGTAATGGAAAATGAGTTGGATATGGCTCATCCTACTTTTGTCCATACTACTACTTTTGGTAGTGAAGAACATCTAATTCCAGACTTGATGGAGTTGAAGGAGACGGATTTTGGTCTTTATTACAAAAGTGTATTGGGGGTAAAAAATCCTCAAGCACAACAGAAAAATCTGCACATGGAAGAGGATAAAACCTTCCGTACCATTGATGGTTATTGGTATTTACCTTTTACTGTGAAGCTCAGAATCAATTATCCTAATGGCAAGGTGCATATTGTGGTTAATACCATGACACCAATTAATGATTCTACTTCTCAGATGGTGCAGTTTTGTTTGCGGAATGATACAGAAGCAGAAACTAAAAGTGCTGATGTAATTGCTTTCGATCGCGCTGTAACTTTAGAAGATAAGCGAATCTTGGAATCTACGGATTACGATGTCCCCCTCGATCTTAGCAACGAGCAACACATGATAACCGATAAACCAGGAATTATGATTAGGCGTAAGATTTTTGCTTTGTTAAAGGAATATGGGGAAATGGAGTCTAGTAGTAAGTAGTCTGTCAACTTTCAATTGATGAATTGAGATGAGTAGCAAGAGCAAAAGAGTAGCGGAGGCAAAGAAAAATAATCATCGAATATAGGAAAAGAGGATTTTAAGTATGCAGTATGATTTGGACGAGTTGAATAGTATGAGTCAAGACGATTTTACTATTGTTTTAGGGGATATTTGGGAACATACTCCAGAAATTGCTACTACTTGTTGGGTGGCTCGTCCTTTCAAAAATATTGATGATTTGTATAACAGTATGGTTGAGTTAGTGGAGGGAATGAGTGAGGCTGAAAAATTAGCTTTGATTAAAGCCCATCCTGATTTGGGGCGTAAAGCAAAGATGGCAGCAGTTTCTGTGCGAGAACAAGCTGAAGTGGGCTTAGATAGGTTAAATCTTGAAAAATATAATCTTTTGTTGTCTTTTAATCGGGCTTATAAGAATAAGTTTGGCTTTCCTTTTGTCATTGCAGTGAAAAATCGTACCCTAGAGAGTATCTTAGAATCTTTTAGTGAACGATTAAACAATTGTATAGAAGAGGAGAAAAAAGCAGCTTTATCAGAAATAATGAAAATTGCTCGTTTTCGCTTAGATGCATTAATTACTAAGCAACCATCAACAACTAAGTACTAACTAAGCTATTTATCACCATTCACCACTAAATATATGGCTAGTAAATTAGACCCACCAGAAACCAGCATTCCTAATCCTGAAAGTCGAATAGCTCGTTATTTTGAGTTCAATTCCTATCAGACTAATTTCCGTACAGAGGTTTTTGCTGGGTTAACCACATTTATGACCGTAGCCTATATTTTAGTGGTGAATCCTTTGATCCTGTCCGATGCAGTATTTTTACAAGAGTCAGGAGATTTATTTCCTGAATTAGTTGTAGCAACGGGAATTTCTGCTGCTGTCGGTACTTTGATCATGGGACTATATGGGAAATATCCTTTTGTTTTAGCCTCAGGAATGGGGATTAATGCTTTTTTTACCTATTCAGTAGTATTAGGCTTAGGAATAGATTGGCGAACTGCTTTAGCTGCGGTATTTATTGAAGGTTTAATTTTTATTGCTCTTACCTTAACCGATATTCGTCGTCATCTAATTATTGCTGTACCTAATGCCATTAAAACAGCAACCACGGTAGGAATTGGCTTATTTGTAGCTTATATTGGTTTAGCAAGTGCTACAGACACTGGTGGGGCTGGTTTAATTGTAGCTAATGAAGTAACTAAAACAGCTTTTGGTAGTTTTCGTGAGCCAGCAACTTTATTAGCGACTTTTGGCTTATTTTTAACTACTTTTCTGATGATTAGGCAGATAAAAGGTGCTATTTTGTGGGGAATTGTAGGTACTTCTCTCTTGGGTTGGGGATTAGGAGTAACCAATGCACCAACAGGAATTATTGAGCTCCCTCAGTTTCCTACTCATCTTTTTGGACAAGCTTTTATCGGACTTTCAGGAATTAACTCTAGTAACATTATTGACTTTCTGGCAGTATTACTAGTGTTTTTGTTTGTAGATATTTTTGATACGATCGGTACATTAGCAGGAGTTAGTACTCAAGCAGGATATATCAACGAAAAAGGGGAATTACCCCGCGCTAATCAAGCCCTTACCGCAGATGCAGTTGCTACAACTACTGGAGCAATTTTAGGCACTTCTACTGTTACTACCTTTATTGAATCTGCTGCTGGTGTTGCCGAAGGAGGGCGCACAGGCTTAACTGCTATAGTTGCTGCGTTCATGCTTTTGGTTGCCCTCTTATTTATCCCTATTTTTGAAGCCATACCAGCTTTCGCTACTGCCCCTGCTCTAACAATTGTGGGAGTATTCATGATGACTAGTGTTAAAAATATTCACTGGGACGATTTAACCGAGGCTATTCCCGCTTTTGCCACCATCTTTTTTATTCCTTTTGGCTTTTCTATTGCCGAAGGGCTTTCAGTGGGTTTAATTCTCTATCCTTTCACCAAGCTAGTTAGTGGTAGAACCAAAGAAGTACCTATGGTAACTTGGATTTTAGCAGCAGTATTTATCTTTCGCTTCATTTTTACCACTCTGCGATTTGGGTAAACCTTTGAGCTTCCTGTGCATTTAATTAATTACTTGATTACTTGAGATTGAGTAGAGGGAGCATAGGGAGAAAAATCGATTAATAATAAGTAAAGACACAATTGAAATACACATTAGCTTATTTAAGTAGGTCAACCTAATTATTTGTAAGATGGGTAGAGGGATAACGAAACTCATCTATTACTTGCTATTGTTGGGTTTCATTCTTCAACCCAACCTACAAGACTGTAAAAAAATCAATTTAGCCAGCAGGTGAAAATATGTCTGAAATCGTAGATCGCGAAATTATTCAGGCTGCGAGGGACATAATGTTGAAACGTTATGTAGAAGGAAAGCACTCTATTGGTGCAGCCATTCGGACAAAAAACGGCAATCTATTTGTAGGAGTCCATGTGGAAGCAAACTGCGGTCGTATCTCGCTGTGTGCAGAAGCTGTCGCTATTGGCATTGCTGCCACAAATGGAGATACTGAAATATCTCAAATCGTCGCCGTAACCGAATCTGGCGATATTGTTCCTCCTTGTGGTATGTGCAGAGAGCTTATTGCCGATTACTCCCCTGATGCTTTAGTGATTCTCGAAACCGATGATAGGGTCAAATGTTTTCCAGTCCTCGATTTACTGCCTGAAAAGTATAACAGTTCAAAGTATCCAAATAGGCGTAAAGAACAAGATAGCTAAATTGTTATGATTTGCGAATTTATATAGATCGAATTTCTGTCATTACAGCAGTTTTCAATTGAATAGACTACGTTTATCATTAGCTGGTTTTTAGCTCTTAACTTCTTACGTGATTGCACTTGCTGAGGAAGCCTCAGCGTGCCTCACGCGCTATTAGCTCTTGGCTTTTAGCTACTGATCGAGTTTAATCTGCATGGTTTACTCAACTGAAAAGCGCAGTTACAAATCACTTTCAAGATAATTGGGTAATTCAAAACAGCGAGCATAGTTAAAGATTAAAGCTGTTTCTATACGAGTTACTTCTGGTCGATTGGTAAATGTATCAAGAGCTAGATTTCTCAGGTGTTGAGTGTCTCGAACAGCAACATGAACTAAAAAATCGTATCTTCCAGCAATAAGATAAACTGCAAGCACTTCAGGAATTTGTAATATTTCAGCCTCAAAGCTTTCAACCACCTCTCGTCTGTGTTTGGCTAGTTCAATAAAATAGATGGCTTGTAAACCGATACCCAATGCTTTTGCTTCTACATCGGCATGAATTCCTTTGATAACACCATTTTGGGACAACCGTCGTATTCTCTCAAGACAACTAGAAGGAGCTAAACCTACCTGTGCTGCTAGTTCCTTATTTGATAGCCGTCCATTATTCTGTAATAACTGTACTAATTGACGATCGATTCGGTCTAAGTCGTTCACAAGACCATTATTCCGAATATAATTCTGCTTTGAGATCATTTGAAAAAATAATGTTATGTATTGGATAAAGCCGTCACAAACAAAAGCGATCGCACTTCACCAAGATAGTTCCTACATGGCTTTTTTTGTGCCTACACAGACAATTACTTGCTGGATTACGTTGGATGACACTCAGACAAATGCAGGTACAATTGAATATGTTCCAGGGTCACACCATTGGCAACTAACAGCACGACCACTAGATTTTCATACACCAGAGGGTGGGTATCGAGCTAAAATGCTTACTGCTGCTGCTTTAGCTGGTGTTGATGCTCCCCAAATAATTCCTCTCGAAGCAGCAGCAGGTAGTTGTGTATTTTATCATGGACATATTGGGCATGGCTCTGGTGCAAATACAACTGAGCATATAATCCGTCTTAGTATTGGTATTCATCTTTTACCATCTGATGTTTGTTTTCATGCTTCTGGTGGAGGTTATATTTATGGTCGCTACCAAAGAGTAGGAGACAATTCTCTAGATGAAAGCTTTTTTCCGATACTGTGGACAAAAAATGGCTATCGTACTCCATATCTTGATTATTATTGTCGATCGGGAAAAAGAGTTGTTTCAGTAAATTAAACTCATGGTAAATGTAGTTGGAAAACTGCGCGTCTAAAAATGACTAACAACTAACTTATTACTCCTCAAGTTCTAAGATCTTCTGTAACTTAAGACGATCGCCTGGTTTGACTGAAAAACGACCGTTTTCTATATCTCGAATCCAACTTTGGCTTTTATCTAGTAATTGTGCTAATTTTCTCTGACTGATTCCCAATCTTTTTCTAGCAAGAGAAATTTGCTCGGAACTTAGATGAGATCTTGTTTGAGTTGGATTTTGCCGACGGGTTTTACGTTGTTTTTTATTTTCCCAACGAGATAATTGTTTATCCCATTCTGAAGGCAATTCAAAATGAAGAATACGAGCCTTCATTAATAAATTCCATTTTCCAGAGGGAGCAGCATCAGTAATACTGGTTTCATTGCAACCATCTTTAATCCAAAACTCCATTGCTTCTTCTGCATCATCGGGGATCGCAGCTAATCTTGCCCATAAAGGCTGAATTTCAGTGGGATAGGTCACGGGATCAAAAACAGGCTTGATGTTATAATGATGGAGAACTTCTAAGTCGCTCTCAAATCTGCGTAATAATCGTTTTCGTTTTTCTCGATTCAAAGAAGCTTCTCTAACTTTCGCTTCTCCATAAGCTACATACATTAATCTGGGGATAGTAATACGCTGTTGTTTACCCATTTTTGTTTTAAATAGTAGCCATAGCATCATTCTGACGGTGCCTTCATGTTGATGCCAAATAGTCATGACTGTGGTTAACAAAAATTTGGGCAGAGTGCCGTATTGATAATAGGCAACATATTTTTTATATCCTTGCTTGTTAAGAAAATACTGCGCCCACATTCCTGCCTTTATTCTAAAAGTCATACCGACCAAATGTTTGTAGCCTTGAGAATCTTGTTGAAAGTGGTTATCGATCGCCACTAAATGCCAAATACGGTCTTCTGGTACAGAAAATGATAAGATTTTGCCTTGTTGAGGCCATTCAATAGTAGTAAGAAGTTTACAAGGTTGTTGGACTAGGGTTTTAATCAAAGTCAATTTAGCTGCCTTACTTAGGTCTTTGCGTTTATCTAAGCCCAAATAAGTTTCGATTTGTTTATTGTCGATCGCAAATTCCTCTTCCCAAGGTCTTTCCAAAGTAGTAGCGAGAGCAGCAAAGATTAGATGTATACAAGCTGCACGAATGTCCATAGATTTAATTGAAGAGGCTGCCTCTTTTTGGCTCACAACCTTAGTTATATCTGCATTAACATCATCAGTCAGACGAAACTCAATTTTTCCTTTTCCTTGTTTTACCTGACGTTCAAAATAGAGATTGTCGTTATAATCAGTTTGCCAGGGGAAAGCAGATCCCTTTGCCAATAAATTACAAGCTTCCCAAATAACCATTGAAGAGGCGATCGGATTATTATGACCATTAGCAAAAAGATGATGGAGAGTTAAAGCTTTTGGTTCAGCTTTATACCTACCTTTTTTAGTAGGTAAAGGAAGAGGCAAACTATCAGGACAACTACTAACACATGGAGGTTTAGAATTATTATCTTCACAGTTATTGCATAGACCTGGTTCTACCCAATGCTCGTTATTTTCGTCTATTTGAATTGCACCTGTGGGACATTTAGGTAAGCAGATACCGCAGTGGACGCAGCTTGGGGGAATAGTGTAAGCCATAGACAGTTTCCTCTTGGGATTATTTTCTATTAATGAAAATCATGTAAAATATGCATTTTATAATTCTTAAATAGCAAAGCTCGATCTAGGCAAACTCCCATTAGTGTTAAAAACCAAGAACATTAAATACATTAAATTCAGTTGTTATAATTCTCTAACTAATTTAATTATTAGGTACTCTCACTAGAATCATTTTACCTGAGTTTATTACCTATAAATACTTACACAATCTTTTCTATGAATTTGTCAAATTTGATAGATTTTAGAATATTTGAATTATTTTTTATATTTTTTTTATATTTATTTTTGTTGTTGTTATAGTCATCAAAGATAATTTTTTTATAATTCAAACAAACACGAAAATTTAGAATTAAAATGTAGAGTCAATAAAGTTAACTTATTGCTTTTTAACTTTAATTTAATTATCGATAATAAAAGGGTAAAATATCTATTTAGATTATTCTGTTTATTTAAAGCAAGAATTGTACTGTATGGGTTTATCTACGGTTATTTTCTTTTTGGTTAACTCGACCTATTGTTTGCTTGTTTGGTGTCCACTCTCTAATTAACTCTCTAATTACATCATTCATCGATAGGTGAAGCTCATTACAATAAGTTTTAAGCTTGATGTATTCTGCTTCTGTTAATCTCAAACTAAATCTTTTCATGGTATTAAAATAATGTCAGTTTGGTGTTGATTAATAGTCTATAAAAGTCTATTTTGGTGATAAATTAAGTATCTAGGCATAATTATTTACACTGTACAAAAATTTTTCCTTATTTCTTTCTCCTTCTTTCTCATCTTGACTGTATAGTTATTTTTTTTCATTTTTTGGTGTCAATACAGCACCATTTTGATGCCAATATTCGACTCAATTCAAAATTTCGAGTATTGAGTCTAGAGAAAATTGTTGCGTTTAGTGTTGTTTATATCATTAATAATTTAATAGATTCAAAGCAAGTGAGCCCATTGAGATTTATTAGAATTAATTAGAGAAGTACTCAAGTATCACAAATTTTAATTGGCAATGCTGAGATATTTAGCTTGGTATAGAGAGACGAGTATTTCTGAGTTATGACATGAGTATTCTCAGATTGAGAGACAAGTATTTTTATTTGGTCATTGGTTAGATTTAATCTCTACGTCTGAGGGGATAAACAAAAAGAGATATAAGCAAAAAATTTGAGTACAATGCGATCGCTCTAAAATTCCAGCTAATAATTGCCCAGCATTCTTATCGTGATTGACTTTGAGTTTAAATTACCTTCTGTTCCACGACACTACTCAAAATACCCGTACTTCTGGTCAAAAATACTCGCACCTTATCCCCCAAAAAAATTTATCTTACCTATTCTACGTAGATTTTAACCTTGCAAGTACAGCCTTAACCAATCTAATCTGAGACTCAAATTCTTCCCTGGAAAAAATTAGCTGGTATAAATTTCTTAGGCTAGACCAACAGTATATACATAGTCTTTTGTCCTTTGTTTTTTGTCTTTAATTCTTCGTTACTCAACCAAAGACTCAACCAAAGACTAATGACTAATGACTAATAACTAAATTAGGAGAACTTTATGAAAATAGCCGTTGCCAAAGAAAACGAGCTAGGGGAGCTTCGCGTAGCCCAAGTTCCCGATACAGTAGCGCGTCTGGTCAAACAAGGCTTTGAAGTTTGGGTAGAAGCAGGTGCTGGGATCGGCGCAGGTTATGATGATGCTGCCTATAAAACAGCAGGAGCAAAGATAATTACCGATTCCGCTTTACTCTGGGGAGAAGCAGATATACTCTTAAAAGTTAATCCTCCTACTAAACAAGATAGTTGGTTAGAAATTGATTGGCTCAAACCAGGGACAACTCTAATTAGTTTTCTTAATCCTTTGGGCGATCCCGCACTCATTCAACAACTGGCACAGCGAAACGTTACAGCCTTGAGCATGGAGTTAATTCCTCGCACTACTCGCGCTCAAAGCATGGATGCTTTATCTTCTCAAGCTAACATTGCGGGTTATAAATCTGTGTTGCTAGCAGCAGCCAGCTTACCACGCATTTTTCCGATGATGACTACCGCAGCAGGAACGATCCCCCCAGCTAAAGTATTAGTTTTAGGTGCTGGGGTGGCAGGATTACAAGCGATCGCGACAGCAAGAAGATTAGGTGCAGTAGTAGAAGCTTTTGATATTCGTCCTACAGTTAAGGAAGAAGTGCAAAGCGTAGGGGCAAAATTTATCGAAATTAACCTCGAAGAAGACACTACCGCAGAAGGTGGCTACGCTAAACAAGTTTCTGGAGACACTCAAGAACTTATCCGTCAAGGTTTGAGTACCTATGTTGCCAAAGCAGATGTAGTTATTACTACTGCTCAAGTACCAGGTAAGTCAGCACCTTTATTAATTACAGCAGAAACAGTAGCCCAAATGAAACCAGGCTCGGTAATTGTCGATTTAGCAGCCGAAACTGGTGGTAACTGTGCCTGTAGCGAAGCTGGTAAAAACGTTACTTATGAAGGTGTAACTATTATCAGTCCTATCAATCTTCCTGGCACTGTACCTATTAATACCAGTCAAATGTATGCCAAAAATCTGCTGAACTTGGTCAAACATTTAGCCAAAGACGGAGAATTACAGCTTAATTTTGACGATGACATTACTAGCAGTGCTTGCGTTACCCATGGTGGAGAAATTCTCAATGAACGGGTAAAAGATGCGTTGTTAGTGGTTAGTGGGTAGGGGCGAACGGCTGTTTGTCCTTACACGAATTAGTGATTTTTAAATCTACTAACTATAAACAAATAGGAGTCAAATATATGGAAGGAGAATTATTAACAGGCTTAGTGGTTTTTGTGCTGGCATCCTTTGTGGGATTTGAGGTAATCAATAAAGTTCCTCCTACCTTGCACACACCCTTAATGTCTGGAGCTAATGCTATTTCGGGGATCGCTGTAGTCGGGGCATTGTTGATTACAGGGACACAAGACTGGAATCTGGTCACTATCTTGGGCTTTATTGCCATTATCTTAGCTACTGTTAACGTCGTTGGCGGTTTTTTAGTCACAGATAGAATGCTGCAAATGTTTAAGAAGAAGGAGACAGCATCATGAGTACCTATTTACATACGGGGATCGAACTAGCCTATTTAACTGCTGCTGCCCTATTCATTTTAGGATTAAAAAAATTAGGTTCACCCGCTACTGCCCGTAAAGGTAATTTCCTGGCAGCAGTGGGCATGTTAATTGCTATTATTGCTACTTTATTAAATCAATCTGTACTTAACTATGAATTGATTTTGGTAGGTATTATTGCTGGTTCTTTAATTGGTGCGATCGCAGCCAAAAAGGTAGCCATGACGGATATGCCTCAAATGGTAGGTATATTTAATGGTGTTGGTGGTGCTGCTTCTGCGTTAGTAGCTGTGGGCGAATTCTGGCGAGTACTTAGTACTACAGGTACTGTTCCCCTAGATGCTACTTTTATCGCTATTTTAGGTGTATTAATTGGTGGTTTGACTCTGACAGGCAGTCTGTTAGCCTTTGCCAAACTCCAAGGCTTAGTAACAGGTTCTCCCGTTACTTTTCCCCTCCAACAGCCGATTAATGCCTTGCTTATGGCAGTTTTTCTAGCTGGTAGCGTTTATCTGTTAATTCAGCCTGAAAATATCGATATTTTTCTCACTTTAACTATAATCTCTTTACTTCTAGGTGCTTTATTCGTTTTACCTATTGGTGGTGCGGATATGCCCGTAGTAGTTTCTTTGTTAAACTCTTTTTCTGGTTTAGCTGCTAGTGCTGTAGGTTTTATCTTAGGCAACAGTATGTTGATCGTTGCTGGAGCATTGGTTGGGGCTTCAGGATTAATTTTAACCCAAATTATGTGTAAAGCCATGAATAGACCACTTACCAATGTTCTCTTTGGGGCATTTGGTGGAGATGGTACGGCTGTTGGTGGCGCAGGTGGTGCAGAAATCGATAAAACCTATCGTTCCATCGATAGTGAAGAAGGAGCAATGATGTTAGGTTATGCTCGTTCTGTAGTTATCGTTCCAGGTTATGGTATGGCAGTAGCTCAGGCGCAACATGGTGTGAGAGAATTAGCCTCTCAACTAGAAAATATGGGAGTTGACGTTAAATATGCCATTCACCCCGTTGCAGGGAGAATGCCAGGACATATGAACGTACTACTAGCCGAAGCAAACGTTCCCTACGATCGCCTGTACGATATGGATGATATTAATACAGAATTCGATCGTGTTGACGTAGCTCTAGTTATTGGTGCTAACGATGTAGTTAACCCTGCAGCCCGTAGCGATAATAGTAGTCCCATCTACGGTATGCCAATTCTGGATGTAGATAAAGCAAACCACGCTATTGTCATTAAGCGCAGCATGAGAACAGGTTTTGCAGGAGTAGATAACGAACTATTTTATAAAGACAAAACCACCATGTTATTTGGCAGTGCACAGGATGTAGTCTCGAAGTTGGTATCTGAGGTAAAACAATTGTAATTGTTGTAGGGGCGAATCGCGATTCGCCCCTTATTGGTTGTTGGGGTAGGGCGATCGCATAATGAAATCGTAATTATCATATAGTAAATAGTT
>JASJDI010000178.1 GCA_030065155.1 Xenococcaceae cyanobacterium MO_188.B29 | reverse complement strand
AACCTTGCTAAACTAGAAGACATATATTAAGAAATAATAAGAAAATTAATGTCCGTTAAACAAAATAATAAAGAAAAATCTCGTGTAATTGTTGTCGGTGCAGGGATTGGCGGTTTAACTGCTGCTGCCTTACTTGCTCGTCGTGGTTATGAAGTATTAGTATTCGATCAAGCTATTGTACCTGGGGGTTGTGCGTCTACTTTCAAGCGTCGTGGTTTTACTTTTGATGTAGGTGCAACTCAAGTAGCTGGTTTAGAACCTGGGGGTATCCATCATCAGATTTTTAGTGAATTAAAAATAGATTTACCATCAGCTACACCTTGCGATCCTGCTTGTGCTGTTTTCTTACCAGGAGAAACAGAACCGATTAATGTATGGCGAGATCCCCAAAAATGGCAACAAGAAAGACAAAAGCAGTTTCCTGGTAGCGAACCTTTTTGGCAGCTATTGGCTAAATTATTTGCTGCTAGTTGGAAGTTTCAGGGCAGAGAACCTGTTTTACCACCTCGTAACTTATGGGATTTGTGGCAACTAGTATCAGCAGTCAGATTGGATACTCTGATTACTGTTCCTTTTACCTTAATGACTGTGGGAGATGCCCTGAGATTATACGGTTTAGCAGAAGATAAACGTCTCAAGACTTTCTTGGATATGCAACTCAAACTCTACTCCCAAGTAGATGCAGATTCCACAGCTTTGCTATATGCTGCCACAGCTTTAGCCGTTTCTCAATCACCCCAAGGATTATTTCATCTCCAGGGTAGTATGCAAGTATTGAGCGATCGACTGGTAGAAGCTTTAGAAAAATATGGTGGTAAACTCTTGATGCGCCATACCGTAGAATCAATTCAAGTAGAAGCAGGAAAAGCAGTAGCGGTTACGGTGCGTAACCAGAAAACAGGAGAAGTATGGACAGAAAAAGCGGATGAAGTTGTTGCTAATGTTACTGCTCAAAATTTAGTCAAATTAACTGCTACAGAAACTAAAACTGTCAGTCATAATCTTTATCAACAGCGCATAGATAAACTACCAGAAGCTTCTGGTGCTTTTGTTATTTATCTAGGTGTTAAACGAGAAGCCATTCCTGTGAATTGCCCTCCTCATCTTCAATTTCTCTATGATTATGACGGTGTAATTGGGGAAAATAATTCTTTATTTGTTTCTGTCAGTAAACCAGATGATGGACGCGCACCAGCAGGATGTGCAACTATTATTGCTTCTTCCTTTACCGATGTAAATATGTGGTGGAAAGGGACAAAAGAAGACTATGAAAATCTCAAACAACAATATACTCAAGAAGCGATCGATCTTCTAGGAAAATATTTTAATCTCACTCCAGAAACTATTATTCATCAAGAAGCAGCCACCCCGCGCACTTTTGCTCACTATACTGGTAGAGAGAAAGGCATAGTAGGAGGTATTGGACAGCGAGTATCTACTTTCGGCCCTTTTGGCATTGCTACCCGCACTCCCATTAAACACCTCTGGTTAGCAGGAGATTCAACTCACCCAGGAGAAGGTACAGCAGGAGTTAGTTATTCAGCTTTGACTATTGTAAGACAAATAATTAATTGTTAATTGTTATCAGCCAAGGGATGGTGGTTTCTTTGCCATGTCCCATCACGCTGTTAACAAC
This sequence comes from Xenococcaceae cyanobacterium MO_188.B29, assembly GCA_030065155.1. Classification (GTDB taxonomy): domain Bacteria; phylum Cyanobacteriota; class Cyanobacteriia; order Cyanobacteriales; family Xenococcaceae; genus JASJDJ01. Next base: position 13,464 of record JASJDI010000178.1, on the reverse strand, counting down.
TAGCTTATTGTCTGAACTTGTCACAAATGAGGTTGAACCAGAAGAAATATCTAGTTCAGAAAAATTGTCTTGTCAATTATGCTGCATAGTTATAACATCAAATTCCATAAAAGAATAAAAGAGTTTGCACTTTCTTTGTTGTGCTGATTAGATCAAAATGCTACTATTCATAATCTCTAAATATTTAAACACTATAAGAGATGGAGCTTTAGGGATTTTCACTCTTATACTAATCGTTGCCTGTAGTTCTACCTCTGATTTAAATATCTCACCAGTGAACCGCTCATCTCCGCAAGATCGAGTCTTAGAAGTTTGGTGGGATAAGGGTTTTTATCCAGAAGAAGATGAGGCACTACAACAGGTTTTAAGTGAATGGGAACAAGAAACTGGCAACCAAGTGAGACTATCTTTACATAATAATGATGAGCTATTCTTAAAAACAGAAAGAGCGATTCAAGCTGATAATCCTCCCGATGTTTTAATGAATGATGCTGCCGATCGCTTTCTCAATCCTGGTCTTGCTTGGCAAGGCAAACTAAGCGATCTTGCCGATCTAATTGAACCAATTAAAGATTCTTATTCCGATCCAGTTTTAGCTAGCGTTTATTTTTATAATGAGCGAGAAAAAAGGCGTAGCTATTACGCTATCCCTATTCATATAGGCATACCCCATATTTTTTACTGGCGAGATTTACTCCAGCAAGTAGGGAAAAGCGAGCAAGATATTCCTCAAGATTGGGATGCCTTTTGGAAGTTTTGGCAACAAGTGCAAGATCAGCTACTTACTGAAGGTGTTTATGGGCTTGGTTTGCCTATGTCAGTAGAAGCTGCCGATACAGACGATATTTTTGAACAGATTTTAGAGGCATATAATGTAGAAATTTTAGACTCTGAGGGCGAGTTACAGGTAGACAATCCTCAAGTTCGTCAAGGTATCATTGATTGCATTAACTGGTACACTCAATTTTATATTCAGGGTTATGTCCCACCCAAGGCAGTGAAATGGTTAAACCCAGATAACAATCGCAGCTTGCTTAATAAGTTGGTAGTTATGACTCCCAATCAATCTCTCTCCATTCCTGCTGCTGTCAAACAAGATCAGGACATCTATTACCATCAACTGGTGACTACAGGCTACCCTGATAAACCCAACGGTAAACCGATGCGCTACATAGCCATGATTAGGCAAGCAATTGTTCTAGCTGACTCGAACAAGCAAAAATTAGCCAAGGACTTTCTTACTTATTTCAATCAACCAGAGGTACTCAGTAAATATCTTAAAGCTGCTGGAGGGCGTTATTTGCCAGTAAATAAACAAATTTTGACAGATACTTTCTGGACAGATCCCGCCGATCCGCATATTTCCACTGCTATCCAACCATTTCTCCAAGAGGAAATTACTCTACCTTACACAGTCTTAAATCCTGCTTATAGCATAGTTCTCAAGGACAGTATTTGGGGGAAAGCTCTCACTAGAGTAGTTATAGATCGACACTCTCCTGAACAAGCAGCTGATGAAGCGATCGCTCAAATCAAGAAAATTTTTGCTCAATGGAAGTAAAATTTGCCAGCTAGGTTGATAGTCGATCGCAATGTTATAGGGGCGAAAGCCCTTTCGCCCCTATAATGATGTTGATTTAAGCTACTGGTTTACAAGTAATCCAATATTTACTAAAACCATGATTTTGAATGTCAATGTCTACAAATCCTGCTTTTTCTAGTCGATCGCCTATATTATCAGTAGTGTAATTTCTGTAATATGGTTCGTGGTAAATAGCTGGGAAATTCTCCATCATGGTTTGAAGTTCAGGAGAGTCTGTTACTTGGATTGAATCACAAATAACCAATGTTCCTCCTGGTTGCAACACACGGAAGCATTCTTCGATTACTTGTTGACGAGCATTTGCTGGTAACTCGTGAAATAGAAAGACAGAAGAAATACCGTGGAAATAGTTATCTAGATAAGGTAACTCTTCCCCATTTGCCTGAAGGAGTTGGGGTAATTCTCCAGAAATTTCGGAAAGTAACTGATTAGCTTTACGCAGATATGCAGGAGATAAATCTATGCCGAACAGAGATACTTTCGGTAAACTAGCCCTAATCATTCTGAGGGTACGTCCAGTACCACAAGCTACATCAAGAACACGCATTTGTTTGGCAGAAACATCAGTAAACTTGGCTAATCCCTGTTTTAGGGGAGCAAGAATTCTGCGTCTCATGGCATCTGCTGAACCATTAAACAGAATTTCTACTTGCAAATCATAAAGATTTGCCGACATATCGCTAAGATAGCCATCAGTTTGATAGTGAAAGTTTTGTAAGTAGTAATTAGGATAACCTTCTTTATCTATAGTGGTATCAAACTTTTGATATTCTTTTTTTTGTACTCTTTGCCATATTTTAGCTAAATCCAACCAAACTTCAGGATAATAACGAAAGAAATCTGACCAAGGATTATCAAACAATAAACTAGCTGGATATACTCCTGTTTGAGCATCTTGCCAGTCAGTTTCTTCTAGTTTGGCTAGTCTTTGCTGTAGCAGATTTAATGTCTCTGGAGTTAAAGGTTTGGCTATCCCTTTTCTTTCAGGTATAGCCATTTCTGTTAGTTGATTGCTAAGATTTTTATGAACAAAACCAAAGACTTTTTTACCTTCTTGGAAGGTTTGATAGGCAAATTTAGTTAGAGACTCAGGTACAAATTGGTCAATATTTGGTGTCGATTGCATAGACTTGAGAATGTGTTAACGAAAAATTGATGAATGAAGAAAATGATTACTAGTCGTCAGACTTAGTGATGAATCACTCTAGTTGACAACATAAAGTTTTATTTACTTTTGTAAATATCTATAAGTTAGTATAGTCAAAATTAATAAATTGTTTAAGGGTATATCGATCGCCATTGTAAGTAGAGGTAATTACCCTTACCTTCTCCATAAACTTTGGGCATAAAAATCAGCAATGGTGTTTTAGAGTATCTAACTAATTGAGGATTTTTTGCAGATCTACTCTCCCCATAAAGTAAGAGGGTTTGTGGAGTCGTAGTTACTAACATGTATATGTAACTTAACAATCAGAAGATTAAGCAAAAAGGCATCTCTTTAACGAAGAAAGCCATGGAACCAATTGAAATGCGTCTACTGCGCAATCCACACTTACCAAAATGGGATATTCTCATTCGATCTGGTTAGCGGGTAATTTCTTTCTTAGAAATTACCTTGGTTTTGTCTCTTCGAGTCTTCAGAATATCAATCGTCCTGGTGTAGTTTATCGCGAATTAGATGTAGAAACACCCGAACTAGAATTAGTTGCAGCCTGGAAAAGCAAAAAAACTTCTCCTGTTTTAGAAAAATTTCTGCAAATTGTCAGAAAAAATCTGATCGATCGACAATAAGATTAATTAAAATTAACGTTAATATACTTTTAGCCGTACCAAAAGCTTACTAGAACTAAGGTAACGACAGTTAAACTCTTTGATGAAGTTTATTTAATTTTTGTCAGACAAAGAGCTTCTAAAAATAACTTTAATGCCAAAATTGAGGTAGTTTGAGGGTTAACTAGGATTGCTCACAAGTTTAAAAACCAAATTAACCAGAACTGAAAAGGCGATTGAATTTGACCCTCATTAGATAGGACAGTTATAAATAACAGAATAATTCTTCTGAGTTTTTTTTCGTAATTTAAACTGCATAAACTGTAACAAGCAATTGTAAAAAATCTTATAAGGAAACGTGTCGAGGAATTTGAGATTTAGTAGCAGGAGATTCCCCGATATTATCTCGATCTATGGAGAATTGGAAATGGTGCTAACAAAAGTAGTAGGGGGACGCTATTACATTGTCGAAAATCTAGGTGGTGGAGGGTTTAGTAAAACCTACATTGCCAAAGACAAAAATTTACCCAATGAACCCTATTGCGTTGTCAAGCAACTGAAGCCTCAATCTACCGATCCCTTCAACTTGCAAACAGCAAGACGTTTATTCGCCAAAGAAGCTACGGTTTTACAAAAATTAGGAAAGCACGACCAGATACCACAACTTCTGGCTTATATCGAGCAAGATGGTGATTTCTATTTAGTTGAAGAATTAATTGAAGGCAACAATCTCTCCCAAGAACTTAGAGGTGGTAAAAAGTTAAGTGAATCTCATGTTATTGTCCTTTTGCAGGATATTCTACAAATACTAAAGTTTATCCAGCAAAACAATGTCATCCACCGCGATCTCAAACCTTCTAACTTGATCTTGCGTAAGTCAGATAATAAGGTCGTTTTAATTGACTTTGGAGCAGTTAAAGAAATCACCAATGTAACTTCAATCTATAATGATGGAGAGAATAAATCTTTTACAGTTTCTATTGGTACTCCTGGCTATACGCCAATGGAACAAAGCTACGGTCAACCTAACTTAAGTAGCGATATCTATGCAGCAGGAGCGATCGCTATTCAAGCTCTCACGGGTATACAGCCTCTCTTATTACCAAGAGATGACAATAACGAATTAGTCTGGTGTCAACAAGCGGAGGTTAGCACTCAACTAAAAAATATCTTGAATAAAATGGTGCGCTACCATTCTAACCAACGCTATCAATCGGCAAATGAAGTGTTAGAAGACCTCAAAGAATTAACTATTTTTACCCCAGCTCTATCTTGGACACAGCAAAATATTAAAGAGAAAAAGTCAATAGATCTGCTAGAAGAAGAACTTGACTCTAGGCAGTCAGAAAATAGCAGACAAAGAAAGCAAAAAAATTTGCTAGCAATGGAAGAAAAAATTGACTCTAGGCAGTCAGAAAATAGCAGACAAAGAAAGCAAAAAAATTTGCTAGCAATGGAAAAAGAACTTGACTCTAAGCAGATAAAAAATAAGCAGGTGGAGAAAAAAAGAAAGCCTATAGTACAGTTCAATATTTTTAAAAAACTTTTTCTACATAAATTAGAAGCGAAAATCTGATGTAGGTAAACAAAAAAGATATTCCAATATTTATTGATAACTACTCCATAAATCGTGACAATTTGAAACTCTTATTATCAGAGTCATGAAAACCAAAGAGAAACCGAATACCAAAGTAATAGTTGAAGCAGATGTACTCCTAGACTTCATTAATACCAGGGAGCCATTTAAAGCCGACTCTAAAGCTCTCTTGGAATTACTAAATAGACATGAAATAGAAGGATATATAACGGAATCGATAGTAAGGGAAGTTCTGAAAGAAGCCAGAGAATTCCACAAAGAAAATTATATATACATGGAGGACCCAGAAAAGTTTAATGAATTCTTAGAAGGAATTGAATTGGCAATTAAAGAAACCTTTCAAGAATGCTTAAACACTAGTATTCCCAATTGTATACGGAACAAAAGAATCAATACAGTTATTACTCGAAAATCTGATTGGATAGAGAGATTTCCAGAACTTAGCGATCGAGAAGTTCGCATCCTGCCAGCACGACGTTTTTTAAATGACTATAGTTTTAAAAAACGAACAAAAGTAATTTATTTATTGTCTCTATCTGCACTTGCACTAATTATCTTACTAACTTTTTATTTCTGGAATTCGTTGAAACCAAAACGTACAGAAGAACTAGCTTATAAGACCTGTAGCACTCTACCTGAAAATAGTCGAGCAATATCTAACTATTGGCAATTAGGTCTATCTTGTTTAGCATTAGGAGAACACCAAGAAAAGGATAGGGAAATAATTTTAAGAAGAGGACTAGATGCATTTCAAAGGGTAAACAATAGCGACGAAAATAATCCACAAGCTATCTTTTATGAAGGTCTCACTCAAGAGCTTCTGGAAGACTATGAAGAAGCCGATCGCCTGTATAAAAAAAGCTTTGAATTGTATCAGAATCGCGATCTGGAAAAGAAAGACATTGAGATTGCAGTTGAACTAGGTAACTATTTTATTTCACAAGAACAAGATGAAGAGGCATTAGTAATTTACAAAAAAGCTCTAGATCGATTTCCAACAAACACTGCTGCCTTATTAGGATTGGGAACTGCTTACTTTAAACTAAATAAAAATCTTGAAGACGCTTTTAGTGCATACAATCTGGCTATAAAAAATCTTCAAGCTAGGGATTCTGAGGCTGGTGAATATCAACAGCAATTAAAGGAAAACCTAGCAGAACTTTACTATAATACTGGAGCCTTATTAGTCAAAAAAGGTGATTATTCAAGAGCGATAGAATTTTTTGATTTGGGAATAAGATATAGTGAATTAAAAATGAAATATTACCTAGAAAGAGGTAAGTTTTTCGCACTTATTTTAGACGAACAGTATCGAGAAGCTATACACTTTTTAGGTTATTTTGTAGATAGTGAACAAGCAAGACAAGAACAAGAGCTTCTTCTATTTGGACTCGGCATTACCAATTTTGCTCTAGAAAAATATGACAAAGCAGTTCTGAGCTTTAGAGAGGCAAAAAATCATCCCCATGCTGCCCAATATTTAAAACAAGCCCAAGAATGTTCCAACTCGCCCCAATCTTGTAAAAATTGGCGGCTAAAAAACGATACAAGCATCAAAAAAGAACTTCAACAGATATTTCCCCCTTTCATAATTCATTATTACCACGCAAATCCTCTTCTCAAGATCGATCACCACAAACACCATCTCAAGCATCATCGAAACCCTATTTTCGATCGACTACTCACAGAATAAGAGCAGAAGCTAAAATTTTCGGCATAATTAGAGAAATAATAGTATTTGTGATGTATTTAGACCAATACACACTCAGATAATTTCTCAACAACTTAGAATTCACATTAGAGAAAAAATGGATACACTAACTGCCGAACAATTAACTCAAGCGATCGAGTCCTATAAAAATACAGTTGACTATCTAGAAATTAGAGTAGAACAAAGCGAATCTACCAGTCTTTCTTTTAAAGGTAAGCAACTAGACGGAGTAGACAAAAGTTTTGCTTTATCTGGAGGTATTCGTGCTTGTCATCGAGGAGGTTGGAGTTTTGTTACCTTTAATGGCTTAGCAGAATTAAACAAGCAAATTGAAATAGCGATCGCTCAAGCTAAACTAATTGGTCAAGAAACTACTCAATTAGCTGAGATTGAAACGATTAAAGATTATGTCCCTGCCAAGATTAAACAAGACCCCCGTAATATTTCCCTTGAGGCAAAACGTCAGCTACTAGAAAAATACAACCAGTTACTTTTAGACTACGATCCTCGTATTCAGACTACCAGGGTTAGTTTAAGCGATCGCTTTGCTACCAATTATTTTGTGAATTCTACTGGTAGTTGTATTATTCAAGAGAGATTAGATATTAATGGTCGTTTTGGCGCGATCGCTCGTAATGAAGCAGGAGTAGTGCGTCAAGGGTTTGAAACTATCCATTCTCGCACAGATTATAATGCTTTAGTGGGGATAGAAGAAAGAGTACTCAGCGCAGCTAAACGGGCTGTTAGGCAGTTAGAAGCTACCTCTGTTAAAGGCGGAAAATACACAGTTGTTCTCGATCCTTATCTAGCTGGAGTATTTATTCATGAAGCCTTTGGTCATTTATCAGAAGCGGATTTTGTTTATGAAAACCCTTCTATGCAAGAATTGCTCACTTTAGGTAAACCTTTAGGAATTGAGCAGCTAAATGTAATCGACGATGCTACTTTAGACAACTTACCAGGTTCAATTAAATATGATGATGAGGGTGTACCTGGACAGCGCAAATATTTAATTAAAAATGGTGTTTTGCAACAACGTCTCCATTCCCTAGAAACAGCAGGAAAAATGCAAGAAACACCCACAGGAAATGCTAGGGCAATTCGGGCTAGCTACCCCCCCATTGTCAGAATGACAAATACGGCTATTGAATCAGGAGATACTTCCTTTGAAGAGATGATTGGAGATATTGAAGAAGGAGTTTACGCCGTCAGAATGTTAGGAGGACAGACTAACGGGGAAATGTTTACCTTTGCTGCTGCGGAAGGATATATGATTCGTAACGGCAAAATAGCGGAACCTGTGAGCGATGTTACTCTTAGCGGGAATGTTTTCCAAACTCTCAAAGATATTGAAGCAATTGGTGACGATACTTTATACACTAGTGGTGGTTGTGGCAAAGGAGGGCAAATGCCTCTTCCTGTAAGTGTTGGAGGACCTCATCTCAGAATTAAAAATGTGGTAGTTGGGGGTAGATAGTTTGGGAAAGTAGGGAGTAGTTAGTAGTTAGTAGTGAGACAGTTGCGTTGCGGTGAAGCACTTGCAGTGGGCGGTTGTACCGACATAAGCAAAGTGCTGAACCCGAAGGGGGGTTCCCCCCGTTGAGCAAACTGTCGAACCCGAAGGGTTAGTAGTTAGTAGTTAGTAGAGAGTTAAAAGTTTTGACTTCTGACTTCTGAACTTCTAAACTCCTGAAACTTCTGAACTACCTTATTAAGTAGATTTTCCCTAGTTATTCCCTATTAACACTTATTTTGTACTTATTGATTTGTTCCCATCCGAATTAATCCACTATTATGATCGACCAAGAAACCCGAACGGTCAGTAATCATTGGCAATCCCCATTAGGATTTGTTGCTGCTGCTGCTGGTTCAGCAGTAGGATTAGGTAATATCTGGAAGTTTCCCTACATGACAGGTCAAAATGGTGGGGGAACTTTCGTTCTTTTCTATCTTCTCTCCATAGTAATGTTGGGTTTTCCCATTATGGTTGCCGAGGTTATGGTGGGGAAGATAAGCCAGAGTTCTCCAGTCCGTGCTTATAGCAGACTTTCTAACCACAGTCGATTATGGCAAGCCTTGGGTTTCGTTGGGGTAATGACTGGATTTATCATTTTGTCTTATTACAGCGTTGTTGGTGGTTGGACACTACACTATTTATTTCTTTCCGTAGCGAGAGAATTACCCCAAGATAGTCAGCCTCAAGCTTATGCAGATTTGTTTGGCTCACTCTATCAGTCAGTCAGATTAAATATTTGGTGGCACAGTGTATTTATGGGCATAACTATCTTGATAGTTTTGCGTGGCGTAAGAAGCGGAATTGAGTGGGTTGGCAAATGGGGAATGCTAGCACTGTTAGTTCTTTTAGTGGGATTAGCTATCTATAGTAGTACATTACCAGGATTTTCTACCGCTTTAGAATTTGTTTTTGGTCACAGTGAAAATTTTACCTGGACTTCTGCCTTAGAAGCCTTGGGTCATGCTTTCTTTTCTTTGTCTCTGGGAATGGGGGCAATGCTAACTTATGGAAGCTATTTACAACGCCGAGATAAGGTCTTGACGACCTCTCTAGCGATCGCGATCGCTGATACTTTTATAGCTATTGGCGCTTGTCTAGTACTTTTTCCGATTACTTTTAGTGTAGGACTTGAACCAGCAGCCGGGCCAGGATTAGTCTTTATTAATATTCCTCTAGCTTTACTTCAACTTCCTTTTGGCTACATTGGGTCGATCCTGTTTTTTCTGTTGTTATCCCTTGCTGCTTTGACTTCTGCTATTTCTTTGCTGGAAGTACCTACCGCCTTTTTAATTGATTCGTTGGGTTGGTCAAGAAGATTAGCAGCAACTGTTTGTGGTGGGATAATTTATCTCCTTGGTTTTCCCTCCGCAGTTAGTGGGGGAGAAGGGTTTTGGGGAGAAGGATTAAAACAAACTTTAGGAATGAATTGGTTTGATAGTGCCGACTACTTAACTACTAACTGGTTGCTTCCCTTAGGGGGAATTGGTATTAGTCTGTTTGTTGGCTGGCGAATCACTGCTGAACAACGCAAAACGGAGTTGGGTTCAATCCCTTGGCTATATTCTATCTTGGTTTTATTACTTCGTTGGTTTGTTCCTATCGCGATCGTTTTTGTTATGCTTCATGCTTTGAAGGTGCTTTAAAAATTATAGTATTGCCATAAAAATAAATCCTTCTGCCCTCTGCCTTAAGGGCAAAGCCCGATCAATTAATAAAAACTAATTCCATTCTGTCTCCACGAAACCGAGTAACACCATATTCAATTACTTGGCGATCGCGATCGCAATTTATTGATTCAGCTAATAGTATTGGATAGTTTAAAGGAACTTGCAGAAGTCTAGCATCATCTTCTCTCACTATACGCGCAGAGACTTTAGTAGAATGGCGTAAATGATCGCAATTGTACTTTTCTTGCAGTAATTTCGAGATAGAGGTATATTTTTCCCAGTTAGCAATTAAATTGGGCAAGCGATCGCCTGGAAAGTAACTACTAGCAATACTAATAGGTTGATTGTCTGCTAATCCTAACCTTTCTATTAAGATTACTTTTGCACCTATCTCTATTGTTAAAGCTTGGGCAATCTGTTTGGCTGCGGGAATTTCGATCGCTTTTAATGTCTTATAGCTAGCTTTGATTCCTTGTACTTTAAGGCTTTCGTTATAACGTACTCGTTGACCAATAGAATATTTAATAGGAGTTGCAGCGACAAATGTACCTCTTCCTCGATCGACTCTAATTAATCCTTCTTCTTTCAGTAGTGCGATCGCATTTCTAATTGTATGTCGATTGACTCCAAATCTTTGAGATAAGTTGTTTTCTGTAGGTAACTTATCCCCTGGTTGATAGGTGTTTTGCTGGATATTCTCTCTCAATTCTTCGGCAATTTGAACATATACGGGTTTAGTCATTTTGGATAATGAATAATTTAATTTGTAATGAACAATTGCTTTGAGCGATCGCTAAAAATCAATTATCAATTAATGAGCTTGCTAATTGTCAATTGTCCATTTTTAGCTCTTGTTAAATATCGTTGTTCGCGGTATCTTAATTATTAATCTAGATGTCTAGACAAATTTTAACAGCAGTTCAAGTTAAAATTAACAACAAGTTAAGAACATGGAACACCAGACAGAAAGACAAGCTTGGATGGGGATTTTAGCTAAATCTTCTGTGGCCGATCTTGAGCAAAAAATTCAAACCTTAGGTAAATTACCAGAATATACATTTTTGCGATCGCCCGAAATTGGTTTGACAATGGTGAGAGGAAGGGCTGGAGGGACAGGAGAAGTATTTAACTTGGGGGAAATGACACTTACTCGCTGTGTCGTCAAGATAGCTGATACTAATGGCTTTGGTTATGTAGGAGGGCGATCTAAACGTCATGCAGAATTAGCTGCTATCTGCGATGGTTTATTGCAACAAGAAGAATGGAAAGAAAGAATACAATCTCAAGTAATTCAACCTTTGCAAACCATAATTCAAAAAAAACAATCAAAGCAACAACGCCAAACCGAAGCGACAAAAGTAGAGTTTTTTACGATGCTACGAGGGGAATAAATTAATGGACAATGGATAATTGACAATTGACAGTGATTGGACTTTAACAACTATGATTCGTTACGGAAAACAAGAAGATTTAATTCAAATTGATGCTTTTGACATCTTCGGAGGCGATCGCCAAAAGGAAATTTTAGAACAGCGTTTACAAGTTTATATTTCAGAAAATAAAGTTATTGGCTATATTTCTCTTGTTGAAAATAGTTGTTTATTTGGTCATCCTTTAATTACATTTCTCTGCGTACATCCTCAATATCGTCGTCAAAAAATAGCATCAGAACTACTGTCAGGAATAGAGCAAAAATATATTGGTGAAAAATTATTTATATCTACTGAAAGTAATAATTCAATTATGCTCAATTTAATCAAAAACAGAGGATATATCTTATCTGGTTCTCTGTCTGGATTAAATGATGACGGCTCTGATGAAGTTTATTTTTATAAAACCTAATCTTATTGAAATTGTCCACTGTCAATGATCAATTGTCCATTGAAAAAATGATTACCAATCTTCCAGGCTTTAACGATTTAGTACACGATGCCCAGAGTAATTTTAGAGTATTATTAAATGCTTTATCCAGACCAGGAACTATCAACCAAATTACGGCAAAATTAACAACACCGTCAGGTTTAAATATAGCTTGTGCTGCTGCTTGTTTAACTTTATTAGATTTAGAAACAAAGGTATGGTTGCAACCAGGGTTAAATGAAGAATTTAAAAACTGGTTGTTGTTTCATACTGGCTGTCGTTTTACAGAAGATAGTCAACAGGCTGACTTTGCTGTGATTTGGGATATAGATAATATGCCTAATTTATCCCAATTCAAACAGGGAACACCTATTTACCCCGAAGATTCTAGCACGTTATTAATTACCGTATCCAACCATGATGTAGGGACGAAAAGCCGTTCGCCCTTACTGACGGGTGCAGGTATCAATGGAAAAATCCCTATGCCGATTGATTTACCAAAATCGTTCTGGCAACAATGGCAACAAAACCATAATTCCTATCCTTTAGGAGTAGATATTTACTTCTTTGATAACAACGAAGTTATTGGTTTACCCCGAACCAGTTATGTAATGAACAATGGATAATTGACAATTGACACTTTCAGTTTTTTCTAAAGAGAAAATAATTAATCATTTCTCAAATAAATATTTAAGTTATCAATATTAAAATGAAATTTACAAAATGGATCAAAAACAAACAATTTTGACTCAGCGAGTGAAGTTATCGCCTGTGAGGGAAGATGAACTAGAAGAATTACATCAAATCTGGATTGAACCAAAAGTTAGAAAATATCTTTGGGATGATATTATTATTCCCAAAACTCAAACCCAAGAAATTATTACTCAAAGTTTAGCTGCTTTTGCTAATAAACAATATGGCTTATGGGTAGCGAGACTAATCGATCGCAACGAGATTATTGGATTTAATGGCTACTGGCAATTTTTCGATCCGCCACAAATACAACTTTTATATGGTTTATTGCCTCAATATTGGGGACAAGGATTAGCGACAGAAATGTCTAAAGCTATGCTCGATTACGGCTTTAAAGAATATGGCTTTAAAACAATTAATGCCAGTACCGATTTAGAAAATAAAAATTCCCTGGCTGTTTTAGAAAGGTTGGGTATGAAATATGTCAAACAAGAAAATATTGATAATAAAGAAACTCTCTTCTATCAACTTAGATTAATTTGATTGTCCATTATCCATTATCCATTGTCAATTTAAAAAAAATGGCTTACGTAGCAGTAAAAGGTGGCGAAAAAGCGATCGCTAATGCAGAAGCTTTGTTACAAGCAATGCGTCGGGGAGATAGAGATGTATCCGAACTTTCTCTCGAACAAATAAAACAACAATTAGCCTTAGCTGTAACCAGAGTTATGGCAGAAGGAAGTTTATACGATCTCGATTTAGCAGCTTTAGCAATCAAACAATCTTGGGGGGATTTAGTAGAAGCAATTTTTTTATTACGGGCTTATAGAACTACTCTACCAAGACTGTATTATAGTAAACCTTTGAATACAGAAAAAATGCAGATTCAAAGGCGCATCTCTTCTATTTTTAAAGATATACCAGGAGGACAAAAATTAGGAGCAACATACGATTATATTCATCGTTTATTAGATTTTAAATTAGCAGCAGAAGACAACGAATACAATGCACCGGAAACGGTAGGGACTTTCCATGGAAAGTCCCTAC